>JBQGEH010000347.1:0-3066 GCA_052039515.1 Nakamurella sp.
GTGGCCGCGGGTGGTCACCGTCGGCATGGTCAACACGATCATCTACACCCTGCTGGCGTTCGTGTTCGCGTTCGTGCTCGGCCTGATCCTGGCCCTGATGCGGCTCTCGCAGGTCGGCCCCTACCGGTGGATCGCCACCGCGTACGTCGAGCTGTTCCGCGGCCTGCCGGCCCTGGTGGTGCTGTTCATGGTCGCCTACGGCATCCCGAACGCCTTCCCCGGCTTCAAGTTCCCGAACTTCGGCATCCAGGGCGGTGACTTCTACATCCTGGTCATGCTCGGCCTCGGGCTGACCGCCGCGGCGTACATGGCCGAGACGTTCCGGGCCGGCATCCAGGCGGTGCCCAAGGGGCAGGTCGAAGCGGCCCGGACGCTGGGCATGTCACCCGCCCGCACGACCAGGGTCATCGTCATCCCGCAGGCGTTCCGCATCGTCATCCCGCCGCTGACCAACGAGATCATCCTGCTCATCAAGGACTCGTCGCTGGTCTACGTGCTCGGGGTGACCGCCAACCAGTACGAGCTGACCAAGTTCTCGCAGGACTTCCTCAACCGCTCGGTCAACCCGACGCCGCTCATCGTCGGCGGCGTGCTGTACCTGATCATCACCCTCCCGCTGTCGCAGCTGGTCCGCCGGCTCGAGATCCGCTTCGCAAAGGCCAGGTGAGCACCGTGACGGCATCGAGCAGCACCCCGGCACCCACGAGCACGCACGCCATCTCGATCCGGGGACTCCGGAAGTCCTTCGGACCGGTCGAGGTGCTCAAGAACATCGACCTGGACATCGAGCCCGGGCAGGTGGTCTGCGTCATCGGCCCGTCCGGGTCGGGCAAGTCCACCCTGCTGCGCTGCGTGAACATGCTGGAGACGCCGACCGCCGGGCAGGTGTTCATCGGCGAGGACGAGATGACCCACCCGGACGTCGACCTCGACCGGGTCCGCCGCCGCATCGGGATGGTGTTCCAGAACTTCAACCTCTTCCCGCACCTGACCGTGATGAAGAACCTCACCGTCGCGCAGATGCAGGTGCTCAAGCTGGACCGCGCCGAGGCCGAGAAGATCGCCCGGGCCAACCTCGAGCGGGTCGGGATGGCGCACAAGGAGGACGCCTACCCGTCGCAGCTGTCCGGCGGGCAGCAGCAGCGCATCGCCATCGCCCGGTCGCTGTCGATGTCCCCGGAGCTGATGCTGTTCGACGAGCCCACGTCGGCGCTGGACCCGGAGCTCGTCGGCGAGGTGCTGGCGGTGATGAAGGGCCTGGCGAGGGAGGGCATGACGATGATGGTCGTCACCCACGAGATGGCCTTCGCCCGGGACGTCGCCGACCGGGTGGTGTTCATGGACGGCGGCTACGTCGTCGAGGACGGCACCGCCGAGGAGGTCATCGGCGACCCGCAGGAGGAGCGGACGAAGTCGTTCCTGTTCCGGGTGCTCAACCCCACCCAGGTCGACGCCGGCGACGAGTACCGGCACGACGCGGGACCGCACGGCACGGGACCGGCGGCGCTGCCGTCGGAGACCGAGATCACCAGCCGGGGAGCCGGGCCGGCCTAGGCCCACCGGTTGCGACACCACGGCCGGCGCACCCGTCAGGGGCGCCGGCCGTGTCGTGTTCCGGGTGCGGGTGTCCGCGGTCAGTGCGGGTCGGGCGCCGACCGCTCGACGTCGGCCAGTTCCTCCTCCGGACGGGGCGGGACGGTCTCGTCGTCCTCGAGGACCTGCAGGGGCGGGTTGTCCGGATCGAAGGCCGGTGCGTCGTCGGTCATGCCCGTCACTCTGCCCCGCCCCGCCCGCGCCCACCCGGCGGGGGAGCCCGGCGTCACAGGCGCGACGGGGCCACCGACCCGACCCGGCCGGTAGGCTGGAAAGGCTGCGCTGATCGGTCCGGACCGGGCGGTGACGGCTGATCGACGGGAATTCGCCCAGTTCAGGGTGCGTTCGACCGGAGGTCAGGTGCTGTTGAGGTGCCGCCGGTGTCATCGGGCGGCCCGCCCCGCGCCATCCGAACGTCCCGCACCCCGCAACCTCCAGGAGTACACCCGCGTGACCCGCCAGACCCGTAACGATCTCCGCAACGTCGCCATCGTGGCCCACGTCGACCACGGCAAGACGACGCTCGTCGACGCCATGCTGTGGCAGTCCGGCGCCTTCCGGGAGGGCTCGGCCCACACCGACCGGGTCATGGACTCCAACGACCTGGAGCGCGAGAAGGGCATCACCATCCTCGCCAAGAACACCGCCGTGCGGCGGGGCGACATGGTCATCAACATCGTCGACACCCCCGGTCACGCCGACTTCGGCGGTGAGGTGGAGCGCGCGCTGATGATGGTCGACGGCGTGGTGCTGCTGGTCGACGCGTCCGAGGGCCCGCTGCCGCAGACCCGCTTCGTGCTGCGCAAGGCGCTGCAGGCGAACCTGCCGGTGGTGCTGGTGGTCAACAAGACCGACCGCCCCGACTCCCGCATCGACGAGGTCGTCGACGAGACCTACGCGCTGTTCATGGACCTGGACGCCGACGACCACCAGATCGAGTTCCCGATCGTCTACTGCGCCTCCCGGGCCGGCCGCGCCTCGCTGAACAAGCCGGGCAACGGCGAGCTGCCCGACCACGAGAACCTCGACCCGCTCTTCGACACCCTGCTCGAGGCGATCCCGGCCCCCACCTACACCGAGGGCGCGCCGCTGCAGGCGCAGGTCACCAACATCGACGCGTCGCCGGTCCTCGGCCGGATCGGCATGTGCCGGATCATCGAGGGCGAGATGCGCAAGGGCCAGACCGTGGCCTGGATGAAGTCCGACGGCACCACCGTGCGCACCCGCATCACCGAGCTGCTCATCACCGAGGCGCTGGAGCGGGTGCCGGTCGAGTCGGCCCGCGCCGGTGACCTCATCGCCGTGGCCGGGATGGCCGACATCACCATCGGCGAGACGCTGGCCGACCCGGAGAACGCGGTGGCGCTGCCCCCGATCACCGTCGACGAGCCGGCCATCTCGATGACCGTCGGCATCAACACCTCGCCGCTGGCCGGCAAGGACGGCGGCAAGAAGCTCACCGCCCGCCAGGTG
>JBQGEH010000348.1:0-4097 GCA_052039515.1 Nakamurella sp.
CCCGGGCATCTCGGTGGGCGCGGCCGCCGCCTCCTACGCCGGGGTCGCCCGCGGCTCGTCGCACACCACCGCTGACGTGCGCTCCAGCACCGGCTCGGACTGGTCGGCGCTGGCCGGCGTCCCCGGCACACTGCTGCTGCAGGCCACCGCGGGGCACCTCGCCGACACCGCGGCGCAGCTGGTCGAGCACGGGCTCGCCCCCGAGACCCCGGCCGCCATCACCGCCGGCACCAGCCTGCCCACCCAGCGCACCGTCGACGCGACCCTGGCGACGCTGTCCACCCTCGGCCGTGACCTGGCCGGCCCGCTGGTCGTCACCGTCGGCTCCGGGGTGAGCACCCGGCCGTCGCTGTCCTGGTGGGAGTCCCGGGCGCTGTACGGCTGGCGGGTCCTGGTGCCGCGCACCCGCGACACCGACGACACCGTGTTCGAGCTGCTGCGTCGTCACGGGGCGAGCCCGGAGCAGGTCGCCACCATCGCGGTCGAGCCGCCCCGCACGCCGGCGCCGATGGAGCGGGCGATCAAGGGCCTGGTGGACGGCCGCTACCAGTGGGTGGTGTTCACCTCGGTGAACGCGGTGCGCGCCATCTGGGAGAAGTTCCTCGAGTTCGGGCTGGACGCCCGGGCGTTCTCCGGGGTCAGCATCGCCTGCGCCGACGAGGCCAGCAGCGACGCCGTCCGCGCGCTCGGGATCAAGCCGGACCTGGTCGCCGAGGACACCGCCTCCACCGCGGGGCTGCTCGAGGTGTTCCCCGAGTACGACGAGATCCTCGACCCGGTCGACCGGATCCTGCTGCCGCGGGCCGACATCGCCACCGAGACGCTCGCCGACGGCCTGCGCGACATCGGCTGGGAGATCGACGACGTCACCGCCTACCGCACCGTCCGGGCGGCCCCGCCGCCGGCCCCGGTCCGGGAGGCGATCAAGGCGGGCGGCTTCGACGCGGTGCTGTTCACCTCGTCCTCGACGGTGCGCAACCTGGTCGGCATCGCCGGCAAGCCGCACGCCCGCTCGCTGGTCGGTGTCCTCGGACCCAAGACGGCCGAGACGGCCCGGGAGTTCGGCCTGCGGGTCGACGTGCAGCCGGAGGCGCCGGAGCTGTCGCTGCTGGTCGAGGCGCTGGCCGCGCACGCCAACGAGCTGCGGGCCGCCGGTGCGCTGCCGCCCCCGCGGCGGTCACCCAAGCGGCGCTGCCCCGTCCGGTCCCGGGTCGGTCGCCGGCCGGCGGGTGAGGGCGGCGCGGGTGCGATCGAGCTGGCCCGTCGCCAGCGCCCGGGCGTCGGCGAGCTCCAGCTGCCGGGCGACCGCCTCGACCGGCCCCGGGGTGGTGTGCACCTGCACGTCGGCCAGCCGCAGCAGCCGCTGCAGCGGACCCTGGCGGACGCGGACCGACTGCGCCTTCGCGTGCGGCACCACCGCCCGCGTCCAGACCAGCAGGCCGCGGTCGGTGACCACGACCCGGTCGTCGACGCCCCAGCGCAGCATCGACGCGTCCCACCACCGCAGCCACCGCGCCCGTCCCGGCGCCCGGTGCAGCGGTACCCGGTCCACCTCGACGCCCGGCAGCACCCGGCGCAGCGCGTCGGCCAGCTGGGCCCGGTCGGCCACCGGCAGCAGCACGGTGGTCGCCTCCGACCGGTTGTTCTCCTCGCGTTCGGAGGAGTAGCCGAGCACGTCGACGTCCAGCCGGAACCAGCCCAGCGGGCGCCACAGCAGTGACTGGGTGATCCGCACGCCCTGCACCCGGTCCAGCGGCACCGACTGGCTGGTCAGGTTGGTCAGGCCGCGGGTCACCCGCAGTCCGTGGGACGTCTCCGCCAGGGTGAACCGGCCCATCGCCAGCACCCGGCGGCTGATCAGCGTGACCGCGCCCAGCGCCACCGGGATGACCGTCGGCACCAGCACCGACAGCACCGCGAACAGGTGCCCGAGGACCAGCAGCAGCACCAGGGTGCCCGCGCTGATCAGCCACTCGGTGGACAGCAGGAACGCCCCGACCAGGCGCCCGGCGCCGACCGTGACGACCGGCCGGTCGTCGGTGGCGAGGTCGGTGAACGCGCTCGCGGCCGGTCCCGTCTCGTCGGTCACCGAGCGCCGCTCGCCGTGGGCGCGGGCCAGCAGGTAGCCGCGCAGCCGGTCGGCGTGCGCTCGGCGCAGGTACCGCAGGGTCAGCGCCCGGTCCCCGCCGCCGGTCTCCAACCGCAGCTCCACCAGCCCGAACGGCCGGGCCGCGAACGGCTGGACGATGTCCACCGACTGCAGCCGGTCGAAGTCCACCCGCGCCGACCGCCGCCACAACGCCCCGGAGTCGACCCGGATCTCCTCGTCGTCGATGACGAACCGGGTGAACCACCAGCTGACGAAACCGACCGCGGCGGCCACCAGCACGGCCACCCCGGCCAGCACGAACAGCCAGGTCAGGTCCTGGCGGCCGAAGCCGTCACCACGGCGACCGTCAGGGAGCAACTCGCGACCCACCGCGACCGCGAACGCCACCAGCAGCAACCAGCCGCGGATCAGCGGGGTCAGCGGATGCGGCCGTTCGGTCAGCTTGCCGGTGGCGTCCACCGGGAGCGGCGGCATCCGGTCCACCGGTGCGCCCGGGCCGGACGTCGGGCCGGTCATCGGCGGCGGCTCACAGCGGCAGGGCCTGCTGCCGGCCCCGTTCGGTGAGACGGTCCCGCAGCCGCACCGCCTCGTCCGGCAGCAACCCCGGGATGTGGGCGTCGGTCCGCGGAGACGCCGTCCGCAACGCCACCGTGGCCAACCCGAAGGCCCGCTGCAGCGGTCCGGACGTCACCTCGACCACCTGCATCCGGCCGTAGGGCACCGCGGTCAGCCGGCGGAACAGCACCCCGTGGGTGAGGTAGAGGTCGGCGTTGCGCTCGGCGTACCCCCACGACCGCCAGTTGCGCCTGACCACCACGAGCCGCACCGCGAGCAGCACCAGCCCCACCGCCGCGACCACCGCCCCGATCCACCCGCGTCCCGTGGCCAGCGTCACCACGGCGGCGGCAGCCACGGTCAGCACCCCCAGGACGAGGACGGCGGTGACGCGGCGCAGCTGCAGGTAGCGCGCCGGAAGCCGTTGCCAGTCGGCGTCGGGCGGCGCGAACAGGGCGTTCGTCTCGGTGGTGCGGTCGGGGCTCATCTCCGCACCCACGCTAGCGGTCCGGCAGGCGGGCCCGGCAGCGGTCCCGCAGCCCGCTCCGCAGCCCGCGCAGCCCTCCGCCGGGCCGTCGCGGCGGGCCGGGTCGAGGCCCGGGACCAGGTACGTTGGGCGTCATGAGCATCAACTCCGGGTCGGGCCGGCCGCGTTTCATGGACACGTTCAAGGCCGCCATGGCCCCCCGTGAACCGGTCAACCTGGACCCGAACGCACCGAACCCGATCCCGCGCACGGTCAAGATCGCCGGCGCCTTCTCGTTGTTCGCCGGGCTGGTGTCGGTCTTCGTCGGCGTCAACGCCGTGCTGACCCGCAACTCCGTCATCGACGGCCTGCTCGCCGAGATCCAGTCGTGCACCGACCAGGGCATCGGGCTGGGCACCGCGGTCACCACCACCGACACCAGCGACCTGATCACGTTCTGCAAGTCGATCGCCGCGACCCCGACCGCGGACCAGATCGCCGGAGCGCGCGGACAGCTGCTGCTCATCGGCATCGTCGTCACGATCATCGGCGTCGGCCTGCTGGTCGGCGGCTACGGGCTGTTCAAGGGTCTGCGCTGGGCCCGCCTGGTGGTCACCCTGGTGGGCGGCCTGCTGCTGATCGGCACCATGCTCGGCTTCTTCGGCAACGCGCTGCTGCTGCTCGGCGGCCTGCTGGTGCTCGTCGGCCTCGCCCTGCTCTACGTGGGCAAGGGAGCCACGTACTTCATCCGGGCCAAGGCGCAGGGCGCCAGATAACCGTGTCCACCCCGGACGTCCCGGCCCCGGTCGGAGCGGCCCCCGCCCCGCCCGCCGGAACCGCACCCGCGGCGGTGCCGGCCCCTCGGCGGCGGCCGTGGCTGCCGCCGCTGCTCGTCGTGTGCGGCGTGGTGTGCCTCGTCGTCGCGGTGCCGGTGTTCCGGCACGGGATCGGCGCGCACGCCTTCCC
>JBQGEH010000349.1:0-19069 GCA_052039515.1 Nakamurella sp.
TCTGGGACGGCAGCTGCCCCGCCGTCGCCGTCGGCGGCGGCACCGGAGTTGTGCCGTTGGTGGCGCTGCGTCGCCCGGCCCGCCGGCTCGGGGTCACCGACCGGCTGCGGCTGGCGGTGTCCGGCCGCACGGCGGGCCACATCCCCTACGTCGACGAGCTCCGCGACGCCGGCGCGGTCGTCGCGCTGACCGGCGCCGGGCACCGGTTGACCGCCGACGACCTCCGGCCACTGACCGCCGGCGCCGAGCTCGGTTTCGTCTGCGGCTCCGCCCGATTCGCCGAGGCGCTGAGCGGGGCGCTGGTCGACACCGGGCTGCCGGTACCGCGCATCCGGGTGGAGCGGTTCGGACCCACCGGCTGACCGCACCGGACACCCGTGACATCTGTCATCCGGGATCCGTGACGCACCGGCGAGGAGCCGCCGCCTCTGGGGGACCAGGCTGGAGCCATGACAGCGACAGCTTCCACCGACCGGGGCCGGACCGCCGCCCCGGCGGTCGCTCTCACGGCGGTCACCAAGGACTTCGGCCCGGTGCACGCGGTCCGCGGCATCGACCTCCGGCTGGGCATGGGGGAGGTCGTCGCCTTCCTCGGCCCGAACGGCGCCGGCAAGACCACCACCATCGACATGATCCTGGGCCTGTCCCAGCCCACCTCGGGCAGCGTCGAGGTGCTGGGGATGGCCCCACGCCAGGCCATCGCCCGCGGCCTGGTGTCGGCGGTCATGCAGACCGGTGGGCTGATCAAGGACCTCACCGTCCGCGAGACGGTCGCCTACACCGCGAGCCTGTTCGCCCAGACCGCTGCAGGGGACGAGGTTCTCGCCACCGCCGGGATCACCGGCATCGCGTCGCGCAAGGTCGGCAAGTGCTCCGGCGGCGAGCAGCAGCGGCTGCGGTTCGCGATGGCGCTGCTGCCCGACCCGGCCCTGCTGCTGCTCGACGAGCCCACCACCGGCATGGACGTCGAGGGCCGTCGGGTGTTCTGGGACGCCATCCGCGCCGACGCCCGCCGCGGCCGCACCGTGCTGTTCGCCACCCACTACCTCGAGGAGGCCGACCAGTACGCGGACCGCATCATCCTGGTCGCCGACGGGCGCATCGTCGCCGACGGCACCGGCTCGGAGATCAAGGCGCTGGCCGCGGGCCGCACCGTCCGGGCCACCCTCACCGCGCCGGACGCCGGGGCGCTGCACCGACTGGCCGGGGTGGACAGCGTCGACGTGCGCGGCGGGACCGTCCTGGTGCACACCCGCGACTCCGACGCGGTCGCCCGCTACCTGCTCACCGAGACCGACGCCCGCGACCTCGAGATCACCTCACGCGGCCTCGAGGACGCCTTCATCAGCCTCACCGGGGCGCACACCCCGGCCGCCCCCACCGCACCCCAGGAGCTGGTCCGATGACCGCCACCGCCTCGATCGACCCGGCCACCCGCCGGGTGCCGCCGCTGGGCGGGCTCAACCTCACCGTGCTGCGCATCGAGCTGATGCGGATGCTGCGCAACCGCCGCACGATCGTCTTCACCCTGCTGTTCCCGGCCGCGTTGTTCTTCGCCTTCGGCGGGCAGGACGGCTGGAACGACTCCGCCGGACACGGCAACGTCGCGGCGTACATCATGGTCTCGATGGCTCTCTACGGCTCCGCCCTGACCGCTGCCGCGGGTGGCGCGATGGTGGCCGTCGAACGGTCGATGGGCTGGTCCCGCCAGTTGCGGTTGACCCCGCTCAGCCCGGTCGTCTACATCGTGGTCAAGGCGTTCGTGGCGCTGGTCATGGGCGCGCTCGCGGTCGCCGCGGTCAACGTGGGCGGGCTGATCCAGGGCCGGCCCAGCATGCCGGTCGGGGTCTGGATCGCCTGCGCCGTGCTGGGCGTGCTGTGCACGATGGTGTTCGCCGCTCTCGGCGTCTTCGTCGGGTACCTGGTGCCCGGAGAGAACGCCATGCAGATCCTGGGGCCCGGCCTGGCCATCCTCGCGTTCCTGGGCAACGTCTTCATCCCGATCACCGACCACACCAGCCTGATCTGGCACATCGCCCAGTGGAGCCCGATGTTCGGCGTCGCCGAGATCACCCGGGCGCCGCTCACCGGCGACCTGCCCTGGTACAGCGTCGTCAACGCACTCGGCTGGTTGGCGGTCTTCGTCGCCGGCGCCGCGTGGCGGATGAGCAGGGACACCGCACGGGTGTGAGGACGCCCGGTGGACGGACCGCCGGCTGGGGCACCGAGAGTCGCCCCGGCCGGCTGGGTCTCGTCTTCATCACGGTGTGGACGGCGTTCCTGTTCGAGCCGCTGCGGTCCGGCTGGGAGCGCCGTGACGAGGTGGCCGGTCTGGTGGGGATGGCCGCCACGGTGGCGTTCGCCGTCTGGTACGTGCTCACCGCGCGGCGGCTGCGGATGGCGCTGCGGCTGCCCGACCCACCCCGGGTGCGGATCGGCCCGGAGGCGTCGATCGCCGTCGCCGTGGCGCTGGCCATGGTCATGTGCCTGGCGCTCGGCCAGGTGGGCACCACGGCCTCGGTCTACCTGTGCGTGCTGTGCGTGATGCTCGACCGGCGATGGGCCGAGACGGCGGTCGTCGCCGTCATCGTCGTCACCTACGGCGCCGGCTGGGTGGTGCCGGGCTGGGAACACGACAACACCCTGCTGCTCAGCCTGCTGGCCGCGTCCGTCGCGGTGTGGGGCATCCAGCAGATGATGCTCGGCAACGCCGCCCTGCGGGCCGCGACCGCGGAGAACCAGCGGCTGGCCGTCGCCGAGGAACGGCACCGTTTCGCCCGCGACCTGCACGACATCCTGGGCCACTCGCTCACCGTCATCACGGTCAAGGCCGAGCTCGCCGGGAAGCTCGTCGACCGCGACCTCGGCCGCGCGAAGAAGGAGCTCGCCGACCTGGAGCGACTCTCCCGGGACGCGCTGGTCGACGTCCGGCGGGCGGTGGAGGGCTACCGCGAACTGACGCTGCCGGGCGAGCTCGCCCGTGCGCGGGCCGCGCTCGGCGCTGCCCAGATCGACGCCGACCTGCCCAACGCCACCGACGAGGTGCCCGGCGAACTGCGTGAGCTGTTCGCCTGGACGGTGCGGGAGGGCGTCACCAACGTCATCCGGCACAGCGGTGCCCGGCTCTGCGCGGTGCGGCTGTCCGCCACCTGTGCCGAGGTCGCCGACGACGGCCGCGGGCCCACGGACCCCGGCCTGGCCCAGGCCGGGCTGCGCGGGCTGCGGGAGCGGGCGGCCGCCCACGACGCCACCGTGATCACCGAGGTCCGCCGTCCGCAGGGCTTCTCGCTGCAGGTACGGGTCCGATGACCATCCGGTTGGTGATCGCCGACGACCAGGCACTGGTCCGCGGCGCGGTCGCGGCGCTGCTCGACCTGGAACCCGACATCGAGGTCGTCGCCGAGGTCGGCCGGGGTGACGAGGTGCTCGACGCCGTCCGCCTGCACCGGCCCGACGTGGTGCTGATGGACGTGGAGATGCCCGGGACGGACGGCATCGCCGCCACCGCCGAGGTGCGGGCCGCAACGCCCCGGACCCGGGTGCTGGTGGTGACGACGTTCGGCCGCCCGGGCTACCTGCGCCGGGCGCTGCAGGCCGGCGCGTCCGGGTTCGTCGTCAAGGACACCCCGGCGTCGCAGCTGGCCGACGCGGTGCGGCGGGTGCACCAGGGACTGCGGGTGGTCGACCCGGCGCTGGCCGCCGACAGCCTGGTGGCGGGGGAGTCGCCGCTGACCCGGCGGGAGACCGAGGTGCTGCGCGCCGCCCGGGACGGCTCGCCGGTGGCCGTCATCGCCCGCCGGCTGTCGCTCACCGAGGGCACCGTGCGCAATCACCTGTCCGCCGCGATCGGCAAGACCGTCGCCGCGAACCGGGCGGAGGCCGTCCAGGTCGCCGAGCAGAACGGCTGGCTCTGAACGGTTCTCGGCCTCGTCAGCCTCGGACGACGGCCGCCAGCGCCGCGACCCGGGGACTGGAGAAGACGTCCTCCAGGCTCATCGGGGCGCCGTCCGGCCCGGTCAGCGGCACCCGCCAGTTCGGGTACTCGTCGATGGTGCCGGGCTGGTTCTGGGTGCGCCGGTCGCCGACCGCGTCGGTCAGCGAGACGCACAGCAACCGGGACGGGGTCCACGTCAGGTAGCGGTGCAGCGCGGCCACCGTCGCCTCGACGTCGGCCCCCTCGGCCAGCGCGCCCCGGCGCCGCAGCTCGTCCAGCCACGCCTCCCGCTCGGCGGCGTCGGCGGCGAGCTCCTCGGCCAGCGGCCGGGTCAGCAGCCCCAGCTCGTGCCGCAGCCGGACGTGCTCCCCGGCCAGGTAGCCCGCCGTGGGCGGCAGGTCGTGGGTGGTCACCGAGGCCAGGCAGTACTCCCGCCACCACTCCGGCCGCAGCGGGCCGCCACCCGCGTCGTGCTCGAACTCGAACCACAGGATCGAGGTGCCCAGGATGCCGCGCTCCCGCAGGTAGGTGCGGGCCGACGGCTCGACCACTCCGAGGTCCTCGCCGACGACCAGCGCCCCGGACCGGTGGGCCTCCAGCGCGAGGATCCCGATCAGCGCCTCGTGGTCGTAGCGGACGTAGGTACCGGCGGTGGGCAGCCGGCCCTGCGGCACCCACCACAGCCGGAACAGCCCGATGATGTGGTCCACGCGCACCCCGCCGGAGTGCCGGAGCACGGTCGAGACCAGGTCCCGGAACGGTGCGTAGCCGGCCTCGGCGAGCCGGTCCGGCCGCCACGGCGGCTGGGTCCAGTCCTGCCCGTTCTGGTTGAACGCGTCCGGCGGGGCCCCGACGGTGACCCCGCGGGCGAAGACGTCCTGCAGGCTCCACGCGTCGGCGCCGCCCGGGTGCACGCCCACCGCGAGGTCGTGCATGACCCCGACGGATGCCCCCGCTCCGGTCGCGGCGCGCTGCGCGGCGTCGAGCTGCTCGTCGAGCACCCACTGCAGCCAGCAGTGGAAGTCGATCGCGTCGGGGTGCTCCGCCCGGAACTCCGCGACCGCCGGGGCGGCCGGGTGCTGCAGCGCCGCCGGCCAGTCGTGCCAGTCCGGTCCGTGCCGCTCTGCGATCGCCGCCCAGGTGGCGTAGTCGCGCAGGCCCGCCCCCTCCCGGGCCCGGTAGGCGGCGTAGGCGACATCCCGGCCGGCCGGCCGGGTGACAGCGTGCACCCGTTGCAGCGCAGCTCGTTTCGCGGTCCAGGCGGTGTCCCGGTCGACGGCGTCGACGCCGTCGAGGTCGGTGCGGCGCCGGTCCCGCAGCGCCGCGATCGCGGCCCGGTCGTCGTCGCCCAGGTCGGCGTACTCGGGGATCCGCTCGACCCGCAGGTAGATCGGGTTGGCGAAGCGGCGGCTGGTCGGAAGGTACGGCGACGGCTCCATCGGGGCCACCGGCTCGCCGGCGTGCAGCGGATTGACCAGGACGTAGCCGGCGCCCTGCTCGGCCGCCGCCCAGACCGCGAGGTCGGTCAGGTCGGTGAGGTCACCCACGCCCCACGACTGCGCCGAGCGGACGCTGTACAACTGGGTGGCCAGCCCCCAGGCGCGACGCTCGCCCATCCGTTCCGGGAAGCCCAGCCACGGCGGGGTCACCACGAGCGTCGTGGACGCCTCGTCGTCGCCGCTGCGGGCGCGCAGCACGTGGTAGCCCAGCGGCAGGTCGGCGGGCACCTCGAACCGGGCCCGGCCGGTCCAGCGGCCGTCGATCTCGCGGGCGGCGGAGTTGTCCTCGGTCTGGGGCAGCGCGCGGCTGCCGCCCGACTCGAGATCCACCCACACGTCCACCGGGGCGCCGGCGGCGACGTGCACGGGGAAGGTGGGCTGCCGGCCCTGTCGGGTGACCAGACACGGCGGCAGCATCCGGCGCCACTCCCGCCGGTGGTGTTCGGCGAGCGCCCCCCGGGCCTCGTCGTCGGTGCCGGCCGACAGGTCCATCGCCGCCAGCACCGCGGACACCGTCTCGGCGGGCACCGGTTGGTGGCGGCCCTGCCAGTCCCAGAACTCGGTGGCGATGCCGAGCGCGTCGGCGAGTTCCTGCAGGGCGGGATCCAGGTGTGACACGGGCGCTCCTCGGGGTCGTTCGCGGCAGCTCTCACACCGGTGACGGGCGGCTGTATTCCAGCACAGCCGGGGGCGGGTCACCGCACGCGGGAATGCCCGGGCGGGTCGGTGCGTCGTTAGGGTGACCACCAGCCGGCGCCCCCGGCGCCCACGACCAGGGAGTACCCGTGTCACTGCAGGACAAGGCGACCACGTTCCGCGCGCTGCACCGCCCCGGTGACCCGGTGGTGCTGCCCACGGTGTGGGACGCGTGGAGCGCGACCGTCGCCGCGGACGCCGGGTTCGCCGGACTGACCGTCGGCAGCCACCCGCTCGCCGACTCGCTGGGACGCGCCGACAACGAGGGCCTGACCTTCGACGAGGTCGTCGCCCAGGTCACCCGGATCACCGGGGCGGTGGACCTGCCGGTGTCGGTGGACATCGAGTCCGGCTACGGCGAGGAGCCGACCCGGCTCATCGACGGGCTGCTGGTCGCCGGGGCGGTCGGTCTCAACATCGAGGACACCGTGCACCGCGAGGGTGGGCGGCTGCGGTCGGCGCAGGAGCACGCCGACCTCGTCGGGGCGCTGCGCGCGGCCGCCGACGCCGCCGGGGTGCACGTCGTCATCAACGCCCGCACCGACGTGTTCGTCAAGCAGGTGGGCCCCGAGGACGAGCGGGTCGACCTCGCCGTCGAGCGGCTGGCGCTCGCCGCCGCGGCCGGCGCGGACGTGCTGTACCCGGTGGGCCGCCACGATGCGGCCACCTGGACCCGGCTGGCCGCCGCGCTGCCGCTCCCGGTGAACGCGATCGGCGCGCCCGACCAGCAGACGCTGGCCGACTTCACCCCCACCGGGGTCGCGCGGATCAGCTTCGGGCCGCTGCTGCAGGCCGCCCTCGGCCGGCACGCGGCCCAGCTGTTCACCGCCTGGACGTAGGCCGTGCCGCCACCTCCGCTGCCGATCCGGGACGGGCTCAACCCGACCCGCCTGCACCTGCCGCCCGGCGGGACCTGGCCGACCGTGCTGGGGTACCTGCTGCACCGGTTCCCGGCCGACGAGGCGCGGCTGCGGGAGAAGATCGACGCGGCGGAGGTGGTGGACGGCGACGGCGTCCCGGTCACACCCGAGTCCGCCTACCGGGAACGGACTTTCGTCTACCTGTACCGGGATCCGCAGATCGAGCAGCGGGTGCCGTTCGAGATCGAGGTGCTGCACCGCGACGACACCCTGCTCGTGGTGGACAAGCCGCACTTCCTGTCCACGATGCCGCGCGGCCGGTACGTGGTGGAGTCCGCACTGGTCCGGCTGCGGCGGGACCTGGAGCTGCCGACGCTGAGCCCCGCGCACCGGTTGGACCGGGTCACCGCCGGGGTGCTGATGTTCACCGTCGACCCGGCGGTGCGCGGTGCCTACCAGACGATGTTCGCCGCCGGGACGGTCACCAAGGAGTACGAGGCGATCGCCCCGCTGGGACCGGACCGGGAGTGGCCGGTCACGGTCCGCAGCCGCATCGTCAAGCACCGCGGGGTGCCGCGGGCCGAGGAGGTGCCGGGGGAGCCGAACGCGGTCAGCGTCGTCGAGCTCGTCGAGCGGGGCGGCCGCTGGGGCCGGTACCGGCTGCGGCCCGCCACCGGCAAGACCCACCAGCTGCGGCTGCACATGAACGCCCTGGGCCTGCCGATCCGGCACGACAACTTCTACCCGGACCTGCTCGACACCGCGTCGGACGACTACTCCGCGCCGCTGCAGCTGCTGGCCCGTGAGATGCGGTTCACCGACCCGCTCACCGGCCGCGAGCGGCACTTCGCCACCCGGCGGCACCTGGACCTGCCCGCCGACTGACGTGGCTCACATCCACGCCGTTGCGGGGGCACCGGATCAGCGCCCGTGACAGACTTCCCGGCGTGGCCTTCTCGATCATCGACATGGACGTGCAGCACACCGCGATCGACGACCTCGTGGTCGTGACGCTCAAGCAGGTGACCGACGACCGCGGCACCGTCCGTGAGTTCTTCCGCGCCTCGGCCTACCGCGAGGGCCCGTTCGCCGGTCTCGGCGACTGGCGGCAGATCAACGTCACCGAGACCCGGCAGGGTGCCGTCCGCGGCCTGCACGGCGAGGCCATGGTCAAGCTGGTCAGCTGCGTGTCGGGGGAGGCGCACGGCGTCTACCTCGACGCCCGCGCGGACTCGGCGACCTACGGCGCCGTCGTCGAGGTGCCCCTGGTGCCCGGGACCCAGGTGCTCGTGCCCGCCGGCGTGTGCAACGCCTTCCAGTCGGTGTCGGAGGGGGGCACCCAGTACGTGTACTGCTTCACCGAGGAGTGGACGCCCGGCATGGCCGGCATCGCCTTCCGCCCGATCGACGAGGGCCTGGGCATCCGCTGGCCCATCGCCATCGACGAGGACGACCCGGCGCAGATCTCGGCCAAGGACCTCGGCGCGCCGAAGTTCAGCGAGACCGCCCGGAGCTGACCCGGACGCGCTCAGCCGACCCGGACGCCGTTCTCGCCGAACGTCACCCGCAGCAGCAGCGCCGCCTCCGGTCCCATCACCAGGTCCGCGAGTTCCACCAGCCGACCGGTGAAGGCCGGGCCGTGCGCCGGCTCGTCGCCGTCGGCCAGGTGGTGGGCCAGCTCGTGCAGCACCACCAGCTCCCGCAGCGCCCACCGGTCGCCGCGCTCCGTCCCCGGCACCGCGATGACCGCGCCGTCGCGTTCGTAGTGGGCCGACCGCGGACCCTGCCGGGGACGCACCGTCACCCGCACCCCCGCCCGGGGCCAGCGGCCGACGACCGACGGCAGGGCCAGCACCCGGTCGCAGAACTGCTGCACCGCCGCCAGCGACCCGAAGTGCCGCTCGACCGGCAGCGTGAGCCGCGACCCGGCCACCTCGATGACCGGGAAGTCCGCGGACCGGTCCAGCAGCCGGTGGACGAGGTGCTCCGCGTCGTAGACCAGGCTGCGCTGGTCGTCGCGCGCCGCGGCCACCGGTCAGCCGTCCAGCGCCGGCCGGGAACCACCGATCGCGGTCTCGCCGCCCAGCCGCGCGGTGCGTCCGGCGCGGTCACCGGCCCGCCGGGACGACTCGGACCACCCTCCGGAGGCCCGGTTCCCGGCCCAGCTGCCGCGTGCGGTGCTGTGGGCCGCGTAGTGACCGCGGAGCTCGACCTCCCGGTCGCGCAGCGCCAGCGCCACGCCGGTGGCGCGGGGGCCGGTGTCGGCGGCGACCGCCTCGGCCCGGGCCGCCTCCCGGGCCTGCAGCAGGCGTTGCCCGACGCGGGCGGCGAAGGCTTCCTGGAAGTTGATCCGCGCCGTCGTCGTGTGCACCGGGCGCCGTTGGTGCACCGTCCGGCTGACGATGCGCCCCCGGCGGTCGGGCACCTCGACGCGCACCGCCCGGACCACCGTCTCTGCGGTGTGCTCACCGCTCTTGATGAAGCCGTCGGACGCCCGCACCATCTGCACCACCAGTGACGCGTACAGCGCCTCGGTGGCGTCGATGTCGGTGGCGAAGCCGTAGGCGTAGACCCGCGTGGAGTTGCGGGCGACGTCGCAGATCAGGTCGTTGGCCCGGCCGATGGCCAGGAACAACTGCACGTAGGTGCGCAGCCCGCGCTTGCCGGCCTCGCCGATCTCGACCGTGCGCTGCACCGGGGTGACGCGCCGCTCGCGGGCGTCGGTGTGCGCCCGGGCCACCGCGAGATCCACCGACGCCAGCGTGGCCAGCCGTTGCGCGGCCTGCAGGTAGGCGTCCGCCTCGTGCTCGTTGTCGGTGCCCTCGGCCTTGCGCAGCAACGCCGCGATCCGGGCGAGGTTCTTGTCCGTCATGCCCGTCACGCTATCCGGGGGCACCGACGGTGCCGCGCGTCGTTCACCGACCGCTGAGCGAGAAGTGCTGATAGTCGGTCGGACTCGACCAGCGGCCGCCCCACGACCACCCGATGGCGGCTAACGCCGCGACGACCGGATCACCGTCGTGCAGCACACCCGGCCGGTCCGGGCGGGACAGGAAGTCCGCTCCGGCCGGCGGGAGCACGGTGTCGCCGCGGACGTAGGGGTTCTCGACCGGGTTGAGGTCGATCGCGGTGCCGTCGGCGTGCGCGGAGAACCCGCCGCGGCCGGTGACCGGGCGGCAGTTGAACGCCGAGGTGTTGTCCGCGGCCATCGACGCGTCGTCGTCCCCGCCGAAGTCGTCGACGAGCCGCATCGACGCGACCGGGTAGCCGAGCTCGTACAACCGGTGGAACACCGAGACCACGTCCTCGGCGACGCTCGCCGCGACCACCAGCTCCCCGGTGTGATCGACGCCGTCGAAGCCCCGGTGCGTCACGGTGACGTAGCGGAGATCGGTCAGCGGCACCGGGCAACCCTCCCGCCAGGACGTCGCCATCCGCTGCCGGAGGGCGTCGTCGACCGGGGAGACGGAGCTGTGGAACCCGGTCTCCGCCGGCGCGGAGCTGGTGGGGCTCGGTGCGCTCATGGGGCTCGTGGTGCCCGTGACGGCTGTCGTCGTCGTGGTCGCGGTGGACGGGGACGCCGCGGTGGACGGGGACGCCGACGTGGACGGGCCGACCGACGTGGACGGACCGGCCGGCGGTGGCGGCCCGGCGACCGCGGTGGTCGTCGCCGTGGCGGCCACCCCTCCGGGGCCCGGTCCGTCGCCGGGGTTGCCGCAGGCCGCCACGGCGAGTACCGCGAGCGTCCCGGCGGTCAGCCACCGGGACGCCGGGCGGGCACGGTCAGGCACCCGCCCAGTCTGCCGCCGGCACCGCCTCGACGACGAGGTGCACCCCGACGGTGCGGCCGATCATCCGGTCCACGCCGGGCCGGGACAGCAGCCGGGTGGCGTCCCGGGACGCGACGGTGGCCTTCGCCTCGAATCGCAGCCGGTCGGCGGACTCGCCCAGGCAGCGCAGCGCGAAGGTGACCGGGACGGTCGCATGGTCGGTGTCGAGGACGCCGTCCAGTCGCCACCCGTCCCGGTCGGGGGTCAGTGCGGTGGACACGAAGCCGATCTCCGGGTTGGCCGCGGTGTCCACCAGCCCGGCCCGCTGGAGCACGTCGTCCCAGTGCGCGCTGCCGCTGGTCAGCGACGCGCTGTCCACGCTGACCCGGACATCACCCGCACGGCGGTCGGGGGAGAGCCGGACGTCACCGGCGACGTCGGTGAAGCGGCCCCGGACGGTGGCCACGAAGCCGACCGTCACGCTGATCTGCAGCGTCGAGCCGGCGGGGTCGACGACCCAGTGCTCGAGACCGGTGGGGTCGGCGAGGGCGGTGCCGCCGGCCGGGCGGTCGAGGGTGGTCCGGCGGGGAGCGCGGCTCATCGGGGGTCTCCGTTCGGGGCGGGTGGTGTCGCTCGTATCGGAGTGCAGAGGACGGCCGAAGGTTCCCGGATACGCCGGACGGCCGTCGATGCGGCGTGGGCGCCACACCTCTTCCACCCAGCGTGATCGATGGCTACTCTTCGTTGACGGCATGCGTCCGTCGTCGCCGGCCGGCGCGTGCGCGGTCGGTCGTCACGGATCCCGGCGAAGGTCACGAGGTGGCCTCGATGGGGTGCCGATCCCCGCGGTACGGCGCGCGCCGGTGCGATGATCGGTGCGCCCCGGGGTCGGGTGGGACGGGCCGGATCCGGCTGGGCCGCGTGGCCCTCCGGGTGGGCAGGACGATCGAGGGGGACACGATGGGACACCGGATGCACCGCACCCGGGCACTGGTCGCGGCGGCCGCCGCCGGGGTGCTGCTGGCCGTGGCGGGGTGCGGCCCCACGACCACCGAGGGCCTGCCGACCAGCGCCGCGACGAGCGCTCCCGCCCCCCGCGACACGACGCTGCAGGTGCATGCCGCCGACGCCACCATCGCCTACGGCTCCGGAGTCGAGCTGACCGTGGCGTTGGCCGCGGCCGACGGCACCCTGCCCGCGGACGCCACCGCCACCGTCATGCTCGGGACCGCGGTGGTGGAGCGGGCGTTGCGTCTGGGCGCCGACGGCACCGCCTCGGTCGATCTCGATGCCGCCGACCTGCCGCCGGGCGATCACCAGGTCAGCGTCGCCTACGCCGGCGACCCCGCCTACGCCGCAGCCGGCGCCCGCACCACGCTCACCGTGGGCCCCGCCGCGAGCAGCGTGGTCCTCGCCGTCACGCCGTTGGAGACCGGCGCCACGGCCGCCGCGGCCACCGTCACGACCGCCACCGGCGTCCCCGCCGACGGCACCGTCGCGTTCACCGTCGACGGCGCCCGGGTCGGCGAGTCACCGGTCACGGACGGGGTGGCCGCGCTGGAGGTCCCCGCCGGGCTGGGGATCGGCACGCACCAGATGGACGCCGTCTTCACGCCGGCCGCCGCCGAGCGGCTGGTCACCGCCGGAACCAGCGCGCTGCTCACCATCGCCAAGACCGCGGCGAGCGTGCTCGCCACCGCGAGCGCCGAGGCGGTCCGCTACGGCGACCACGCCACCTTCAGCGTCGCGGTCACCCCGACCGGGGCGCCCGCGGACCTGACCGGGTCGGTGACCGTGTCCGCCGGCGACACCGTCGTCGCCCAGGGCAGTACCGACGCCGCCGGTGCCGCCGCACTCGAGTTCTACAACACCGTCGACCCGGGCACGCAGACCTACACCGTCGACTACGCCGGCAACGACCGCGTCGAGGCCGCCCGGTCCGAGGTCGCCGTGACCACGACGAAGACCACCGTCGACATCGGCATCGACAAGCCGGGTCTGAAGAGCGGCGAGAGCGGCACCGTGACCGTCTCGGTCGTCGGCAGCCCGCAGAACCCGACGGGCACCGCGACCGTGACCTACGACGGCACGGTGATCGCGGAGGGCGCCCTGGACGCCGACGGGGACATCACCGCACCGCTCACCACGGTGACGGCAGGGAAGCACACCATCACCGTGTCCTACGGTGGCGACGCCCGGTTCGAGGGCGGCGAGGCGTCGACGACCCTCACGGTCAAGCAGCCGCTGGTCAACCCCAACGCCGACGGTGCGGCGGCGGTCAATGCGAGCAACCCGTGCCCCGCGAAGGCCGCGGCCTGTGTGGACCTGTCCCACGAGCGCGCCTGGCTGCAGAGCGGTGGCCAGGTCACCTACGGGCCGGTGTCGATCACCTCGGGCCGGTCGGGCTACCGCACTCCCGCCGGCACCTACTCGGCGTACTGGTTCGACAAGGACCACAAGTCGAGCATCTACGACGACGCGCCGATGCCGAACTCGGTGTTCTTCAACGGCGACATCGCCTTCCACCAGGGCAGCCTGTCGCAGCAGTCGCACGGGTGCATCCACCTCGGGGCCAACGCCTCGGCGACGTTCTTCGACGCGCTCTCCGTCGGGGACACGGTCTACGTGTGGGGTTCCGCGCCGTACTAGGCCGGCCGGCGGGTGCCGGGGATCAGTCGGGCAGCATCGGCACCGCCATCCCCTCGTCCCGGCCCAGCAGCACCGCCCGGGTGACCGCCGCCGTGCCGAACTTCGTCCGGACGTCGTCCAGCGCGACGTCCAACCCCATCCCGGGCTGCCCGGCGAACGGCAGCTCCAGCTGGACCCCGCCGTCGCCGTCGAGGTTGCCCACCGACAGGCCGAGCAGGGTGAGCCCGCGCTCGCCGATCATCGGCATCGCCGCCGCGAGCAGCAGCCGCACCGCGGTGAGCACGTCGGCGGTCTGCGCCGTCGCCTCGGGCAGCGTGCGCGACCGGGTCGCCCGGGTGTAGTCGTCGAATCGGAACCGCACGACGACGGTGCGGCCGACCCGGTGCGCCGCCCGCATCCGGCGGGTCACCCGGTCCACCAGACCGACGGCGATGACGTCGATCTCGTCGGCCGACCGGCGGGCCCGGCCGAGGGCCCGCTGCGACCCGATCGAGCCACGCCGACGCCCCACGACCACCGGCCGCGGGTCGTGGTTGTGCGCGAGCCGGTGCAGGTGGTGCCCGGCGCCCCGGCCCAGCAGGGACACCAGCATGGTCTCGCCGGCGTCGGCGACATCCCCGACGGTGGACAGCCCCACCGCGTGCAGCTTGCCCGCGGTGACCTTGCCGACCCCCCACAGCCGCTCCACCGGCAGCGGGTGCAGGAACGACAGCTCATGGCCGGGCGACACCACCAGCAGACCGTCCGGCTTGGCCACGCCGCGGGCCACCTTGGCGAGGAACTTCGTCCGGGCCACGCCCACCGTGATGGCCAGTCCCACCTCCCGGGCCACCCGGGCCCGCAGGGCCGCCGCGATCGCCGGGGGCGGGCCGACCAGCCGCCGCAGCCCGCCGACGTCGAGGAAGGCCTCGTCGATCGAGATGCCCTCGACCAGCGGAGTGGTGTCGCGGAAGATCTCGAACACGGCGCGGCTGGCGGCCACGTACGCCTCGAACCGTGGCTCGGCGACGACCAGATCCGGGCACAGCCGCCGCGCCTGCGTCCCCGACATCGCCGTCTTCACCCCGCGGGCCTTCGCCTCGTAGCTGCAGGCCAGCACCACACCGCCGCCCACCACCACCGGACGGCCGCGCAGCGCCGGATCGTCGCGCTGCTCGACCGAGGCGTAGAACGCGTCCAGATCCGCGTGCAGGATGGCGGCCTCGTCCGGGGCGGCACGGGACCCGGGGAGACGCACACGCGGCGCGGAATCGGACACGAACACATGTTCGCATCGACCACCGACAGTGTGGAAGACCCGGCGTCGACGACCGCCGGCGGCCCGGCATCCTGGACCGGGAACGCCCCCGTGCGCAAGAGGTCTCCGCGCCCGGCTGAACCGGACGGCGGGTCCGGCCGGTCGCCACCGGCCGGGCGTACGTTGGCGGGCATGCGCCCCACCCCTCCCGCGGAACGGCCCACCACCGTCGGCGCCCTGCGCGCCTCCGGACACGAGCTGCGCTCGGTGAAGGCCGAGCTCCGGGCCAACCTGCTGACCGCGCTGGCCGACGGCACCGACCCGTGGCCGGGCATCGTCGGGTTCGAGAGCACCGTCGTCCCGCAGCTCGAACGGGCCCTGATCGCCGGACACGACCTCGTGCTGCTCGGCGAGCGCGGCCAGGGCAAGACCCGGCTGCTGCGCACCCTCACCGGCCTGCTCGACGAGTGGAGCCCGGTCATCGACGGCTCCGAGATCGGCGAGCACCCCTTCGACCCGATCACCGTCGCGTCCCAGCGCCGCGCCGCCGAACTCGGCGACGAGCTGCCCGTGACCTGGCGGCACCGCAGCGAGCGCTACACCGAGAAGCTCGCCACCCCCGACACCGCCGTCGCCGACCTGATCGGCGACATCGACCCGGTCAAGGTCAGCGAGGGGCGCTCGCTCGGCGATCCCGAGACGATCCACTTCGGTCTCGTGCCCCGCGCCCACCGCGGGATCATGGCGGTCAACGAGCTCCCCGACCTCGCCGAGCGCATCCAGGTCGCACTGCTCAACGTCATGGAGGAGCGCGACATCCAGGTCCGCGGCTACACCGTCCGGCTGCCGCTGGACGTGCTGCTCGTCGCGTCGGCCAACCCCGAGGACTACACCAACCGCGGGCGCATCATCACCCCGCTGAAGGACCGCTTCGGCGCGGAGATCCGCACCCACTACCCGTTGGAGCTCGCCGACGAGACCGCCGTCATCCGTCAGGAGGCGGCGCTGGCCGCCGAGGTGCCGGACCACCTGATGGAGATCATCGCCCGCTTCACCCGGCTGCTCCGGGAGTCCACCGCCGTCGACCAGGGCTCCGGGGTGTCGGCCCGGTTCTCCGTCGCCGCCGCCGAGACGGTCGCCGCCGCCGCGCTGCGCCGGGCCGCCCTCACCGGCGAGAAGTCGCCCTGCGCACGGCCGGTCGACCTCGAGGCGACCATCCCGGTGCTGCGCGGCAAGCTCGAGTTCGTCTCCGGGCAGGAGGGCCGTGAGGAGGAGGTGCTGGAGCACCTGCTGCGGCGGGCCACCGCCGACACCGCCCGCCATCTGCTCCGCGGCGTCGACCTGACCCCGCTCGCCGAGGCCGTCACCCGGCACCCGCTCCGCACCGGCGACCGGGTCACCGCCACCGAGCTGGTGGCGTCGCTGCCGAAGGTGGAGACGCTCACCACCGTCGCCCAGCGGCTCGGCGTCACCGGCACCGAGGACCCCGGGCCGATGGCGTCGGCGGCCGAGCTCGCGCTGGAGCTGCTGTTCCTCACGCGCAAGCTCACCAAGGAGCCCAGCGACGACGGCGACACCATCAGCTATGGCTGATCCCGTCGGCCGGCGTCCCGGCATCCACGCGCGCAGGCGCGGCTGGTCCTACGGTCCGTACCTGGACGGGCCGGACCCGCTGGCACCGCCGTTCGACCTCGACGCGGCCCTGGACCGCATCGGCCGCGATGTCATGGAGGGCAGCTCGCCGCAGCAGGCGCTGCGCGAGCTGCTGCGCCAGGGCCTGCAGAACCGCCGCGGCCTGGACGATCTCACCCGGCAGCTGTGGGAGCGGCGGCGTGAGCTGCAGCGGGACAACCGCGTCGACGGCACCCTGTGGGAGGTGCGGGAGCTGCTCGAGAAGGCACTCGCCGCCGAACGGGAGGCGTTGGCCCGCCAGGACTCCGACGACGCCCGCTTCCGCGAGATGGACCTGGACACCCTGCCGGACAACACCGGCCGGGCGGTCGCCGCGCTGCAGGACTACCAGTGGCAGTCCGAGGCGGGACGCGAGGCCTACCAGGAGATCAAGGACCTGCTCGGCCGGGAGATGCTGGACCAGCGCTTCGCCGGTATGAAGGAGGCGCTGCAGAACGCCACCCCGGAGGACGTCGCCCGCGTCCAGGAGATGCTCGCCGACCTCAACCAGCTGCTCGCCGACCACGCCGCCGGGACCGAGAGCCCGCAGCAGTTCGACGATTTCATGGCCCGCCACGGTGACTACTTCCCGGAGAACCCGAAGGACACCGAGGAGCTCGTCGACCTGCTCGCCGCGAGAGCCGCGGCGGCGCAACGGATGATGAACTCCCTCAGCCCCGAGCAGCGCGCCGAACTCGCTGAGCTCTCCCAGCAGGCGTTCGGTGATCCCGCGCTGGCGCAGGCGCTCGCCCAGCTCGACGCCCAGCTGCAGGGCATGCGACCGGGGGAGGACTGGTCCGGGTCGGGCCGCTTCCGTGGCGACAACCCGATGGGCCTCGGTGAGGCCACCCGCGCCATGGAGGAACTCGCCCAGCTGGAGGGCCTCGGCGACCAGCTCGCCCAGAGCTACCCCGGAGCCCGGCTGGACGACATCGACCTCGACGAACTGGCCGCGGCCCTCGGGGACCGGGCCGTCGCCGACGTCCGCGACCTCGCCCGCCTGGAGCGGGAGCTGCGCGAGCAGGGCCTGTTCGAGCGCGCCCCCGACGGGTCGCTGCGGCTGTCACCCAAGGCGCTGCGGCGGCTCGGCCAGACCGCGCTGAAAGACGTCGTCGACAAAATCGGCTCCCGGCGCGGCGAACGCCAGACCCGCCGGTCGGGCGCGGCCGGTGAACCCACCGGTGCGAGCCGGCCGTGGGCGTTCGGCGACACCGAGTCGTGGAACGTCCCCCGGACACTGCTGAACGCCCAGTTGCGTCAGGCCGGCGGTGACGACCGGCGGCTGGACGTGACGGACGTCGAGGTCATCGAGACCGAGCACCGGTCGCGGGCCGCGGTCGCGTTGTGCGTGGACACGTCGTGGTCGATGGTCCAGGACGGTCGCTGGGTGCCGATGAAACGCACGGCACTGGCGCTGCACCAGCTCATCTCGACCCGCTTCCGGACCGACGACCTGCAGCTGATCACCTTCGGCCGGCAGGCCGACGAGGTCGAACTCGGCGACCTGATCGGGCTGGAGGGTGCCTACGTGCAGGGCACCAACCTGCACCACGCGCTGCTGCTGGCCGCCCGGCACCTGCACCGGCACCCGGACGCGGTGCCGGTGGTGCTCGTCGTCACCGACGGCGAGCCCACCGCGCATCTGGAAGCCGGTGGCCACCCGTACTTCTCGTACCCGCCCGACCCGGAGACGCTGGCCGCCACCGTCCACGAGCTGGACGGGCTGACCGCCCGCAACACCGCCATCACCTTCTTCGTGCTCGGCGACGACCCACGGCTCGCGGTGTTCATGGACAACCTGGCCCGGCGCTGCCGCGGCCGGGTGGTGGCGCCCGACCTGGACGGGCTGGGGGCCGAGGTGGTCGCCGACTACCTCCGGCAGCGCTCCTGAGCGGAGCTCACCACCCGCCGGTTTCGGTGTGAAAATGCCCGCTGGGCGACCACTTTCACACCGGAACCGGCATCCGGTGGGGGTCAGCGGCGGGTCGTGAGCTCCGCCCGGACGGCGACCGCGGCGGCGACCATGTGCCGCAACGCCGGCTCGACCTCGGCCGGCGTGCGGGTCTTGAGTCCGCAGTCCGGGTTCACCCACAGCCGTCGCGGGTCGACCGCCGCGGCCGCCCGCTCGACCAGCGCCCGGATCTCGGCCTCCGACGGCACCCGCGGCGAGTGGAGGTCGTAGACCCCCGGCCCGATGCCCCGGGTGTCGTCCACCCGTGTCAGGTCGTCGAGCAGCTCCATGGCCGACCGGGCCGCCTCGACCGAGGTCACGTCCGCGTCGAGATCGACCACGGCGTCGAGAATCTCGCCGAACTCCGAGTAGCACAGGTGGGTGTGCACGGCGGTCGCCGCGTCCACCCCGGAGGTCGCCAGCCGGAACGCCCGGACCGCCCAGTCGAGATAGGCGGCCCGCTCGGCCTGCCGCGGCGGCAGCAGTTCCCGCAGCGCCGGCTCGTCGACCTGGATGATGCCGATCCCGGCCCGCTCGAGGTCCACGGTCTCGTCCCGCACGGCCAGCGCCACCTGGAACGCGGTCTCGGACAGCGGCTGGTCGTCCCGGACGAACGACCAGGCCAGGATGGTGACCGGGCCGGTCAGCATCCCCTTCACCGGCCGGGCGGTGAGGCTCTGCGCGTACGTCGACCAGGGCACCGTCATCGCCGCGGGCCGGTCCACGTCGCCGTACAGGATCGGCGGCCGCACGCAGCGCGACCCGTAGGACTGCACCCACCCGGCCGCGGTGGTGAGGAAGC
>JBQGEH010000350.1:0-3276 GCA_052039515.1 Nakamurella sp.
GGGCGCGGCGGGGGGGGGCCTGCCGCCCCCCCCCCCCCCCCCCCCCCCCCCCCCCCCCCCCCCCGGCCCGCCTGCTCGCCGACGCCGGCGTGCAGTCGACCGTGCACGACCGGCTCGGGCGCGGTGAGAGCCAGGTGAACGGTCCGATCGACCTCGAACGCGAGATCGACGCCATCGCCGCCCTCGTCGAACGGGTCGGGGGCCGGGCGGTGCTCGTCGGGCATTCGTCCGGCTGCTCCATCGCCCTGGCCGCCGCCGTCCGCGGGGTACCGGCGACGGCGCTCGCGCTGCACGAGGCGCCGCTGACCGAGGCCGGGGAGGACGTCGCCGACTGGTGGGGCCGGTGTGCCGCGTTCATCGCCGCGGGCGAGCTGGAACGGGCGTTGGAGACCTACATGGAGGACATGCCGCCGGAGTGGCTGGCGGGGGCACGCGAGACACCCGAGTTTCCGACGATGGTGGCCCAGGTGCGCAGCTATCCGCCGGACGGCGAATCGCTGGTGTGGGCCTCGTCGGCGCCGCTGGCGGAGCTGCTGGGCGGGCTCCGGGTCCCGGTGGTGGCGACCGTCGGCGCCGAGACGTTCCCCGGCATGCGGGAGGCGGCCGACGCCATCGCCGCGGCCACCGGTGGGCGTCCGGTCACCGTGGCCGGGGCGTGGCACTCCTGGGAGCCCGCCGCGATGGCGGAGCTGATCGCCGGGCTCGCCCGTGAGAACGCCTGATCCTCACGACATCCGGGCGGCGCTCGCCTCGGCCAGGTCCAGCAGCCGCGGCACCCCGGTGGTGAGGGCCGGCGCGAAGCGGGTGTCGTCGGGTCGCTCGCCGCGCAGCCAGCGGGTGTGGATGGCCTCGCAGAAGATGGCCGCCTTCCACAGCGCGAGCGTCTCGTACCAGGGCAGCGCGGAGACGTCGAGACCGGAGCCGGCGGCATACCGCTCCACCAGCTCCGCCCGGGTCGGGTACCCGGGCTCCCGGGTCACCGAGGTGAGCTCCATGACCGTCGCCGGACGGTCCGCCCCGGCGTAGGTGGCCACCAGGTACCCGAGGTCGGCGAGCGGATCACCCAGGGTGGCCATCTCCCAGTCCAGCAGCGCCCGCACCCGACCGGGGCCGTCCGGGGCGAACATCAGGTTGCCCATCCGGTAGTCGCCGTGCACCACCGCGGCCCGCTGCGTCGCGGGAAGGTGGGTCGCGAGCCAGGTCCCGATCCGGGCCACGGCCGGCAGGTCCCGGGTGGTGTTGCCGCCCCACAACGCACCGAAGCGCTCGACCTGACGCTGCAGGTACCCGACGGGCCGGCCCAGCGTCTGCGCCTCGGGGCCGTCCACGGGCACCCGGTGCAGCTGCACGAGCAGGTCGACCAGGGCGTCGCCGGTGGCCCGCCGCGCGTCGGGCGACGACAACGCGACGGGGACGTCGTCGGTGATCACCTCGCCGTCCAGGTACTCCATGACGTAGAACGGCACGCCCAGGACGGACTCGTCCTCGCAGACGGCGAGCACCCGCGGCACCGGGATGCCGTGGCCGCCGACGAACCGCTGGACCCGGGCCTCGCGGACCATGTCGTGGGTGGACCGGGGCAGCGGCGGCCGCGGCCCCCGGCGCACCACGACGCGGGTCGGGCCGCGCCGGACGTCGAAGGTGACGTTGGACTGCCCCTCCCCGATCCGTGACCACGCGAGATCGCCGTGCCCGATGGCGTTCTCGTCGAGAAAGTCACGCAGCGCGTCCAGGACCAGCAGCGGCGGGCGGTCCAGTGCCGCGGCCTCGGCCCGGGTGCGGACGACCTCGCGCGCGTCGGTCACCGCTCGTCCCGGGTGGCGGCGGCGGTGAGCGCCTCGAGGTCGGGGGCGCCGGCGGCGACCGCCCGTTCCCGGGCCTTCACCGCTCGCCGGGCGATGGCCCACTTCTGCGTCTCGGTCGAGCCGTCGTACACCCGGAACGGGCGTACCTCGTTCAGGTAGGACGCCAGCGGCAGCGCGTCGGTCATGCCGTCCCCGCCGCACAGCTGCATGGCCCGGTCGATGACCCGGCAGATCGCCTCGGAGCCGTGCACCTTGGCCACCCCGGACAACGCCGCTCCCGCCCTCGCATCGGTGTCCAGCAGGGCCGCCGTCCGCGCGATGATGGCGTCGGACGTCTCGAGATCGATGACCGACAGGGCGATCAGCTCCTGGGCGAGACCGAGATCGGACACCCGGGACCCGAACAGCTCCCGACGCCCGACCCGGTCCAGCGCGATGTCCAGCGACCGGCGGGCCAACCCGAGCCAGCGCATGCAGTGCGTCAGCCGGGCGGGGCCCAGCCGTACCTGGGCGTACCGGAACCCTTCCCCGACGGCCCCGAGCACCGCGTCGGCGGGCACCGTGCAGTCGTCGAAGTGCACGTGCGGGTGGCCGCCGGCGATCGTGGAGTCCAGGGCGTGGATCCGCCGGCCGATCCGGACACCGGGGTGGTCGGTGTCGACCAGGAACATGGTCGCGCCGGCCGGCGCGTCCCCGTCGGCCTCCGTCCGGGCCATCACGATCGCGAACGACGCCCCGACAGCGCCGCTGATGAAACGCTTCTCCCCGGTGATGACCCAGTCGGAGCCGCGCCGGGCCGCCGTCGTGGTGAGCGCGGCCGGGTCGGAGCCCGCACCCGGGTGCGGCTCGGTCATCGCGAAGCACGACCGGATGCGCCCGGCGGCCAGCGGCTCCAGGTAGCGCCGCTGCTGGTCGGGGGTGGCGATCTGGTCGAGCAGGTGCATGTTGCCCTCGTCCGGGGCCATGCAGTTGAGCACGCTGGGGCCGATCGGCGAGTAACCGGCCGCCTGGAACACCGGCGACCAGGCGGTGAACGGCAGCCCGCCACCGCCCCACCGGCGCGGCACCTGCGGCGCGAAGATGCCCCGCGCCCGGGCACTGTCCTGCAGCCGGGCGAGCACAGCCGGGTCCAGCGGGGTACCGGGCACCGGTTCCGCCGCCAGCACCTCCTCGGCGACGAAGGCGCGGACCGCGGCGACCATGTCGTCCGGCGGCGTGGTCATGCGCGGCCACCGGCGGCCAGCAGGCCGCCGTCCAGGGTGAGCACCTGACCGGTGATCCACGCCGCGTCGGGAGAGGCGAGGAAGGCCACCGCGGCGGCGATGTCGTCCGGTTCGCCGATCCGGCCGAGTGGGTACGCGGCAGCCACCGCCTCTTCGCGACCGTCGTAGAGCGCCTTGGAGAAGCCGGTCCGCACCACCGCGGGCGCGATGGCGTTGACCCGCACGCGCGGCCCCAGCTCGACCGCCAA
>JBQGEH010000351.1:0-2561 GCA_052039515.1 Nakamurella sp.
CCCGGGGACGGGTCCGTCGCCGGCGCGGACGCCTCCGTCGGCACCCCGTCCTCGGCGTCGGTGGTGGCCGGCGGGGCCGACGACTCCGACGGCGTTTCCGACGGCGTCCCGGCCACGTCCGAGGTCGGCTCCCCGGTGGCCGGCGCCCCGCCCAGCCCGGGCACGGTCACCTGCAGCTTGGTCGGGGCCACACCGGTCGCGGTCGTCGCGGTCGTGCCGGGGGTCGTCGACGCGGTCGTGCCCGACGTCGCAGTCGTGCCCGGCACCGCGGTGGCCGCTCCCCCGCACCCGGCCAGCACCACGAGCCCGACCGCCAGCCACCCCACCCTGCGCCTGGGCGCCACCCTACGGAGCCGACCGGCCCGGACCGCCGGGCCGCGCCGGGCCCGGCCCACCCCACCGCGCCCCCGTTAGGCTCACCGGGTCCGCTGCGAGTGAGGCCCCCGATGACCGCCCAGCTGCGCGCCGCGCTCGACGCGCTGCCCGCCTACACCCCCGGCCGCACCGTCCCGGGCGCGATCAAGCTGGCCTCCAACGAGATGCCCTTCCCGCCGCTCGACTCCGTCGTGCGGGCCATCGCCGACGCCGCGACCGGCATCAACCGCTACCCGGACAACGGCGCCGGGTCGCTCACCGCGAAGCTCGCCGAGCGCTTCGGCGTGGACCCGGCTCAGATCGCCGTCGGGTGCGGCTCCGTCGCGCTGTGCCAGCAGCTGGTCGAGGCGACCTGCGTGCCCGGCGACGAGGTGCTCTACCCCTGGCGCTCGTTCGAGGCGTACCCGAGCATCACCGCGGTCGTCGGCGCCACCTCGGTGCAGGTCCCGCTGGTCGACGAGGCGCTGGACCTGGACGCCGTGGCCGACGCCATCACCGACCGGACCCGGCTGATCTTCGTGTGCAGCCCGAACAACCCCACCGGCACCACCGTCGGCCGCGCCGCGCTGGACGCCTTCCTGGCCCGGGTGCCCGACCGGGTGCTGGTCGTCCTCGACGAGGCCTACCGCGAATTCGCCGACGACCCGGCGACCGTGGACGGCATCGCCTACGCCGCGGGCCGACCCAACGTCCTCGTCCTGCGCACGCTGTCCAAGGCGTACGGCCTGGCCGGGCTGCGGGTCGGTTTCGCCGTCGGCGCCCCCGAGGTCGCGGCGACGCTGCGCAAGATCGGCATCCCGTTCGCGGTGAACGCGCTGGCCCAGGCGGCCGCCGTCGCGTCGCTGGACGCCGAGGAGGAGCTGCTGCGCCGCTGCCGGCGGATCGTCGCCGAACGGGGCCGGGTGCGCGACGGCCTGCTCGACGCCGGCTTCGCGGTGCCGCCGAGCCAGGCGAACTTCGTCTGGCTGCCGCTGCGCGAGCGGGCCGGCGCGTTCGCCGCGCACTGCGAGGAGCAGCGCATCATCGTCCGGCCGTTCGTCCATCCCGACAACGGTGGCGTCCGGGTCTCGATCGGCACCCCCGAGCAGAACGACGCCTTCCTGGCCGCGGCGCGCCGCTTCGGCTGACGCCGGTCAGTCCAGCGACACGATCCGCCAGATCGCGTACACACCCAGCACGACGATGGCGCCCCGCAGCACCGGGGCCGGCAGCTTGCGTCCCACCCCGGCCCCGACGAACCCGCCGATGAGCGAGCCGACGGCGATCATCGCGGCGGCCACCCAGTTGATCCGGTCGAACGCGACGATCGTGTAGACGGTCGCCGAGACCACGTTGACCAGCAGCGACAGCAGGTTCTTGGCAGCGTTGATCTCCTGCAGCGTGTTGTGCACGAGCGCGCCCATGATGCCGACCAGCAGGATCCCCTGCGCCGCGGCGAAGTAGCCGCCGTACACCCCGGCGATGAACGTCCAGGCGATGAGCATCGCCAGCCGCCCGGGGGTGATGACCGTGATCTCGCGGCCGGCGAGCACCGCCCGCCGTCGGACCCAGGCCTGCAGCCGCGGCTGGGCGACGACCAAGACGAGCGCCAGCACCAGCAGCACCGGCACGATCGTCTCGAAGGCGTCGGCCGGCAGCACCAGGAGCAGGCACGCGCCGAGCACCGAGCCGATCAGCGACGCCGGGATCTGCCAGCGCAGTCGGGGCCACTGCCCCCGCAGCTCGCGGCGGTAGCCCCAGGTGCCGGAGACGCTGCCCGCGACCAGGCCGACGGCGTTGCTCATGGTCGCGGTGACCGGCGGGATCCCGAACGCCAACAGCGTCGGGAAGGTGATGAGGGTGCCCGACCCCACGACGGCGTTGATGGTGCCGGCACCCACCCCGGCCAGCAGCACGAGCATCGCCTCGACGAAAGTCACCAGCGCACCCTACGGGCGGCTCCGAACGGTCGGCACGCAGCGTGTCCGCCGTCTCAGCCGGCATGCGCAAATGACCGTTGTCTCACCCGGAAGTGGGTGCACACGACTCCACAGAGCCAGGACTGGACGCTCGAGTTCACCCGCAGACATCGTCACATGTCGTAACGCGCTTTTTCTCGTCACAGGTGGGCATCTGAACGGAGTAATGTCTCCACCGCTGAACGGAGGTGCCGCATGCCTGCAACACCTGCCGCGCCCCCGCCCGCT
>JBQGEH010000352.1:0-1599 GCA_052039515.1 Nakamurella sp.
CAGGATCTCCCCGACGGTCAACGGCCGCAGCGGGTACAGACCGGGCCAGGAGTTCGACCAGCGCGGATCACCGGCCGGGTGGGCAGAGGGGTAGGGGCCACTCGTCATGCCGAGCATCATCACCCAGGTGGCCGATACTCCCGCACACCGGACCCGCTGCCGGGCGTCGTGACCACCCGTTCCGGCCGGTGCCGGTCGACCGCGGCTCGCGGAGGCGGCGAGAGATCAGGCCAGCGGATCCTCGGGAGCCGAGCGCCGGGTGTGCTCCTTCGCCACCGGTCCGGACGTGCCCGCGGCGTGCTGCGACCGGCGCTTCTGCGCCCGGCGGCGGTTCGCGACCAGCACGTGCAGGACATCGACCACCCGCTGCGGATCGGCGACCCGCACGTCCGCGGCCGTCTGCCCCGGGCCGACCTTGATGCCCAGGTCGTCGCCGTCGAGCATCGTGAACGCGTTCTCGTCGGTGACGTCGTCGCCGATGAAGACGGCCGCCGTCACCTGGTTCCGCCGCATCAACGCCTTGAGTGCCTTGCCCTTGTTGGTGGTGACCACCGTCAGCTCGAGCACCTTCTTGCCGCGGAGCAGGTGCACCCCCGGCCAGCTGGCCGGCTCGTCGATGCGGGCCGTCACCGCCGCCGTGTCCGCGTCGTCCAGGCCCCGCAGGTGCACGGCGATGCCGGTGGGCTTCATCTCCAACCGGGTCGCCGGGTACTCCGCGGTGATCTGCTGGAGTTCCAGCTTCAGCCGGCTGAGCCGCTTGGCGTCCTCGGGGGCGAGCTTGCCCGGGGCGTCGTCCCGGTCGGCCGCCGACGTCTCGGCCCCGTGGCTGCCGATGAAGTGGACCTTCGGGTTGTCGGTGCCGCCCAGCCCGGGCCCGAGCAGGTCACGCAGCACCGTCATCGACCGACCGGAGATCACGGCGACCTGGGTGCCGGGGATCTCGGTCAGCGCCAGCAGTGCCTCGACCGCCTCCGGCAGCGCCCGCGCCGCCGCCGGATCGTCCACGATCGGCGCCAGGGTGCCGTCGAAATCGGACGCGACCAGCAGATGCGGCGTCTCGCTGACCTGCGTCAACGCGGCCAGCACGTCACCGGGCAGCCGGGACATCGCGTCGGCCACGTGGTCCCGGGTGCCCTCCAGGGCCGACAGGAACGCCGTCGCCCAGCGGTCCACGTCGTGGGTCAGCACGTGCCGGCGCAGCGACCGCATCCGCCGGCGGGCCTCGACCGACGACATGGTTAGGGCCTGGCGGAAGCCCTCCTTGACGCCGTCGAGGTCATAGGGGTTGACCAGCAGACTGGACCGCAGCTCCTTGGCCGCCCCGGTGAACTCGCTGAGCACCAGCACGCCCCCGCCGTCGACCCGGCAGGCCACGTACTCCTTGGCCACCAGGTTCATCCCGTCCCGGAACGGGGTCACCGCCATCACGTCGGCCGCCGCGTAGAAGGCGGCCAGCTCCTCGCGGGGCAGCGACTGGTGCAGGTAGTGGATGGGCGGGTGCCCGATGCGGCCGTAGTCGCCGTTGATCTTGCCGACGGTGCGCTCGATGGATTCCCTCATCCGCTGATAGGAGCCCAGTCGCTCGCGGCTCGGGGTGGC
>JBQGEH010000353.1:0-4776 GCA_052039515.1 Nakamurella sp.
CCTGCTGAGCCCGGACACCCTGCCCCGCTCGGAGATCTACCACCAGGTCGCCGTGGCCAGTGGAATCCGCACGGTGTACCTCGCCGGTCAGGTCGCCCGGACCGCCGACGGCACCCCGGTCGGCCCCGGCGACCTCGCCGCCCAGGCCACCCAGGCCTACCTGAACGTCGCCGCAGCGCTGGCCGCCGCCGGTGCCGGGTTCGCCGACGTCGCGAAGGTGACCGTCTACGTCGTCGACTGGACGCCGGACAAGATGGGCGCGCTCGCCGCCGGGTTCGTCCGGGCCTGCGAGACCCTGGGGAAGCAGCTGGACGCCCCGATCACCCTGCTCGGAGTGGTCGCGCTGGGGGAGCCGGACCTGCTGGTCGAGGTCGAGGCGGTCGCCGACCTCGACGGACCGGTCAGCGGGTGAGGTCGCGCAGCAGCACCGCCACCGCGTCCGGGTGCTGCTGCGGCATGGCGTGCCCACTCCCCGGGATGATCTCCACCCGCGCCCCGGCGGCCCGGTAGCGATCGGCGGCGCAGGTGCCGTAGAGCCGGTCCCGGCCGCCCAGGACGACGGTGACCGGCACGTCCAGTGCGGCGGCCTGCACGTCCAGCGGCCGGCCCGCGAGCGTCGCCCTTCGGCCGGTCAGCACGATGCCGACCATGGCCGGGTCCACGGCGCGGGCGTCGGTCAGGCCGCCGGCGATCACCGGCCACCGGGACAGCCGCGGGGCGAGCGCACCGGCCAGCGGTTGCAGCACCCGGTGGAGGCGCCGGGTCAGCGCGGGGGTGAGCAGGCGGGCGCGGGGGATCCGGGTGCCGGCGTAGTCCGGACCCTGGGCCAGCACGACGACCCGGGCGACCCGGGGGTCGGCGCCCAGCGCGAGGACCACGTCCGCGCCGAACGAGTGGCCGACCGCGGTGACGTCGTGCAGGTCGAGGTCGGCCAGCACCCCGGCGACGGCCGCGGCCTGAGTCACCGCGTCCCCGGCGGCGCCGCCGGTACGGCCGTGACCGAGCAGGTCCACCCGCACCACCCGGCGGTCCGGCAGCGCGGCGACCAGGCGGTCGAAGGCGCGCGAGGACGACGCGAATCCGTGGACCAACAGGATCACCGGAGCGTCGGTCGGGCCGTTCTCGATGACGTACACGCCGACAGTGTGACGCCGCCTTGCGTAGCGGCCGGAACCCACCGCTCCGCGACTGTCCAGCGCCGTGCGGCCCGTCGTCGTGTCCAGGTGATTGCGCCTCCTCTCTGCGGGGATTGCTCGAACTACCTGCACCGGAGCGGCTGTAGGCGCTGGTGGCGCAACTGGTCGCCAACGTCATCGATCACAGCTCGGCAGTGAAGGAGTTGCGGTAGGGACGTCAAAATCGGCCGCCTCGCTCGGCGTGATCCGGTGTGGACAAGCCCTTCCGGGCACGGTGGTCGCTGTTAGGCTCGGAGTGGTATGACACCGCACCGAGATGGACGAGAGGGCGGGGTGTGACGTGAGTGCGCCGACGTTGGATCTCCCTCAACTGACCGGGACGCGCGACCGCGCCAGGCAACTGATCGCCAATGCGGATCTTCCGGTGGACCTCAGTTCTGCCGAGGTCCGGGTGAATGCCGGTTCGACGCTGGCGGGCACGGACTCGTTCGCGGATGAGCTGATTCGGGCCATCCCCGTGGAACGCCGTGCTGCCCGTCTGGTCGTCGACCTGGTCGGCGCCGACTTCTCGCACCAACTGGTCGCGGCCGCGGACCGTTATGCGGTGGCCGACAAACTCCTGGTGACGTCCGGCCGCTATCAGGACTGATCGCGCGTCGTCATCATCCACAACGAGCCCAGGCGACCGGCGGCGACGGTCCGCTTGACGTCCTCGGCGGACACTCCGATGACGCCTTGGGCGCGATCGAATGCCGCGGTCGCCCACTCCCGCAAGGCTGTTGCGGTGTCCGCATCGTGGATCCGTGCGATGTCGGCCTCGAACTGGCTCTTCGCGTTCACCAGCTCCAAATCGGTCCGCATCGGGTCCGACAGCACGCGGCGCAAGGTCAGCGCCGACGTCCGGCATGAGTCGACCGCCTCCCGAGGCAGATCCGCCAGACGCTGGCGGCGCACCTCTTGCCTGTCGCCTCGTCGTCCGAAGCCGACACTGAGCTGGGTGATGACGCCACCGAGGATGGCCGCCGACGCGGCGATGACCGCATTCCACTGAGTGGCGTCCACGGAGCGGACGGTACAGCGATGGCCACGCTAACCGGCGGCGGTGTCCACAGTCGGCGTCGCCCGGACCGCAGCCGTCTTCGCTGGTGTGGTGCGTCTGCTCAGCCCATCGGCTCGCCCAGTGGGGCGGTGGGGAACCGCCCACCCACCCGGCGCAGCTCGTCCGCGTCGGCGGGTGTCGCGTCGGCCCGGCCCTCGAGCGTCGCCGCCCACGCCTCGGCGTCGTCGCGGGGGTGGTAGCCGATGGCGGCGCCGGCGTCCGGCGACCACCAGGCGCGGGTGTTCGCGGACACGCCCCACACCAGGTGGAAGCCGCGGACGGCCGGGTCCAGGCTCGCCTCGACCAAACGCCCGGCGTCGTCCGGCGACAGCCAGGTCGCGAGGCTGCGGACGTCCCGCGGGACGTCGGTGCACGAGCCGATCCGCAGCGCGACGACGTCCATCCCGAAGCGGTCGACGAACATCCGACCCATCGACTCCATCGCCGTCTTGCTCCAGCCGTACCAGGTGTCGGGCCGGGGCGGCAGGTCAGCCGGCGCCGGGTCGGAGCCGCGCTCGGCGAAGCCGACGGCGTGGTTGCTGGACGCCAGCACGACCCGTGGGACGCCCTGCTCACGGGCGGCCTCGAGCACCACCCGGGCGCCGACGACGTTGACGGCGAGGATGTCGTCGAAGGTCCGCTCGACCGGGTGGCCGCCCAGGTGCACGACGGCGTCCACACCGGCGCAGGCGTCGCGCATCGCGGTGGCGTCGGTGAGCGACCCGAGGACGACCTCCTCGGCGTCGCCGGCGCTCATCGGTCTGGTGTCGAGCAGCCGCAGCACCCGACCGGGCCGGGCCAGCCGTGGGCGCAGCATCGTCGCGATGGAGCCGGCCGCGCCGGTGAGCAGCACCCGTTCGGTCATGACCGGTCAGTCTGCCCGGCTACCAGGCGCCCTTGTGTTCGGGGATGAGCCGGACGCCGATCGCGGCGACGACCAGCAGCACGGCGGACGCGACGAACACACCCGACAGGGCCTCGGCGGGCACCGCCGCCCGGGCCGTGACCGAGGTGGCGACGCTGACCGCGACGATCGCCCCGGCCTGCCGGAACATCCCGCGCAGCCCGGCGATGGCGGCCACGCTCTCCGGCGCGAGCTGCAGCCCGGCGTTGTTGGCCGCCGGGACGGCCAGTCCGGTGCCGACCCCGGTGAGCACGGCCAGCACCGCGAGCCACACCAGCGGCGACGCCAGGTCCGTCGGTACCAGCGCCATCCCGCCCAGACCGGTCGCCACCAGCAGGAACCCGACCGTCATCGGCAGTCGCACACCGGTGCGCCGCAGCGCCCAGACGGCCAGTCCCGCCAGTGCGATCATCCCGACGGCCCGCCCGGTCAGCAGCGACCCGGCCTGCAGCAGGTCCAGGCCGTACCGGTTCTCCACGTACACCGGCACCAGCACCGCGAAGCCGAGCGCGGCCGCGCCGTAGACGAAGTTGAGCAGGTTGATGGCGGCGAAACCGGGGCCGTAGAGGAAACGCGGCGGGATGACCGGCGCGACGTGCCGGCGGATGTGTCGCAGGAACAGCGCGGCCGCGGCCAGCGCGGCCGCCACCAGCACCAGGAACAGCGGGTCCGTCACCGACGAGGCGGCCGATCCGAGGTGGGTCACCGCGCCCATCCCGGCCAGCAGCACCCCGCTGAACAGGGCGATGCCGGTGAGGTCGACGGGTGCCTGCCGGCGTTCGCCCGAGCCGGGCAGGAACTTGATCCCCAGCACGATCAGCGCGACGCCCAGCGGCACGTTGACCAGGAAGATCTCCCGCCACGACCAGGTGCTGACGATGACCGACCCGACCACCGGTCCGACCATGCCGCCGATGGGGAAGACGCTGGTGAACAGGCCGATGGCGCGGTCGCGGTCGGCGCCGAAGTGGTCGGCGATGATACCGGTGGCCGACGGCATGAACGCCCCGCCGCCGATGGCCTGCAGCACCCGGAAGACGACGAGCAGGTAGATGGTCCCGGCCAGCCCGCAGGCCAGCGAGGCGGCGGTGAACAGCGCGGCGCTGGCCAGGAACACCCGCTTGCGGCCGAACTGGTCGCTCATCCGGCCGGCCAGCGGCATCACGAACACCTGGCCGAGGGCGTAGGCGGTGACCGTCCACCCCGTCCAGTTGATGCCGGCGCCGAGGTCGGTCTGGATGGAGCCGAGTGCGGTGGCCACGATCGACTGGTCCATCGCCGACATGAACAGCGCCACCGCGACGATGGCGAAGATGAGCCGGCGGCGGGCGGGGGAGGTGTCCGATAGAGGTGCAGTGGGCACCCGCGGCAGGGTGCGCGTCGTGGATCCCGTGGTGCTGATGTCCGCCGCTGTCACTGCCACTCCGAAACTCGTGTGCCGGTCGTCCCGGGTGATCCGCAGGAGCTCGGAACGACGATTGCTTGCCGATCGGCAACCTTCGCATCACTTTACTCCGGCTAACGATCTGCGTCGAGCCCCGCCTGCGGTCCCGCGGGGCGCGCCGCCGGATCGTGGGGGGCCGCGGCCCCCCCCGGCCCGGGCACCCGCCCCCCCCCCGCGGCGGCCCCCCCGGGGG
>JBQGEH010000354.1:0-2241 GCA_052039515.1 Nakamurella sp.
ATGGCTGATGACAGGAGTTGGTCTGCGGCAGCGTGGATTCCGGCGATCGGCGTGCGGAGTTCGTGCGCGGCATCGGCCAGGAACCGGCGGGTGGCGCCTTCTGCCTGTGCGGCGGCCTGCGCCGACTGGTGGGCGCGATTCTCGGAATACTGCAGCGCATCCACCATGGTGTCGAAAGCGGCTGCTGCGCGGCCCAATTCAGTGTCGGGACGGTCCGGTCGCACCCGCTTGGCGCGGTCGCCGGCGGCGATCGACTCGGCGACCTGGGTCAGGCGGGTCAGCGGCAGCATCGTGGCGCGGGCGATCAGCGTCACGCCGAACGCGGTGACCAGCAGCACCGCGATACCCGCGACCACCATCAGGATCCGTAACTGCCGCAGCAGCGCCGACGTGGCCGTCGTGTCGGCGACGAGGACGAGCCGGCTGCCGTCGGGCAACCGGTGGTCGATGACCGTCGCGGTCGCGTCCGGCGGAGGAGGCGGCCGGCGGCCGTCGGGCGGCCCGGGTCCGCGATCACGTCCGGGCGGCCCGGGTGGGGGCGGTGGCGGGAGGTCCTCCCCGACCGCGGTATCGGGATCGATGACGGGATCGCCGTACCGCTCGCCGTCGGCGGTGAACACGGCCGCCCGGATGCCGCCGCCGTCGACCTCGACGGCCCACTGCGACGGCGGCACACCGGCGCGAGCCAGCGCATCGACGCGGGTGACGCCCGCCTGCAGGCGGTTGTTGAGGTCGCGCCGGGCCTGGGCGCCGATCAACACGTCGATGACCACGCCGAGCACGACGAGCAGGACCGCGAGGAACACCAGGACGGCGATCACGACGCGGCGCTGCAGCGACGGTGTCGCGGTCATCGCGCCTGCAATCGGTAGCCGATGCCGCGGACGGTGTGCAGGATCCGTGGGCCGTGGGCCTCCATCTTGCGCCGCAGGCTGCTGATGTGGACGTGCACCAGGTTGTCGTCGTAGGAGGCATAACCCCAGACCGCGTTGAGGATCTGGTGGGCGCTGACGATGCGGCCGCGCTGATCGAGAAGGAAGTCCAGCAGCCGGAATTCGGTGGCTGTCAGATCGAGGGGCACGCCGGCGCGCGACGCGATGCCGGCACCTCGGTCGACGACGAGGTCCCCGGTCTGCACGGTCGCAGGCAGACGCCCTCGCCGGCGCAGCACGGCCCCGACGCGGGACACGAGTTCGGGCACCTCGAACGGTTTCACCACGTAGTCGTCGGCGCCGCCGTCGAGGCCGCGCAACCGGTCGGTGAGACCGTCGCGTGCGGTCAGCATGATCAGGCCGACGTCGCCCCACTGGCGGACGACGTCGGCCAGTGCGAACCCATCTCGCCCCGGCAGCATGATGTCGACGATGACCAGATCAGGCCGGTAGCCGTCGAGCGCCTCTTCCAGGCCCTCGCCGTCGACGCGGCCGTCGGCGGCATAACCGGCAGACGCAAGGGCGTCGACCACCATCTCGCGGATGGCTGACGAGTCTTCGACGACGAGCACGCGGGCTGCGGCACGGTCGGTGTCTGCGGGGGCGCCCATGGGTCCATTCTGGCCGGTGCTCTCTGAAGCCCGTCTGAAGAATCCGCTGCGGCCGCCGCTCTTCAGGTTGGCTTCATCACCACGCCCTAGCGTCGCGATCAGTCCGAGTTATCCCGACGAAAGAGGTCCCATGGCCAACGACACTCGCTCAGACGACGACCGCCCGCACGAGGATCGGGCAGACGAGCACTTTGACGACACCCCCGAAACCGACCGCATCCCCGAACCGCACTATGCACCTCCGGCCCCTGTGGTCGAGAAGAAGAGCCGCTGGGCGACGGTTCGCGAACCCGCACGGCGGCACCCGGTCGGCGCCGCCGTCGGCGCTGCCGCCGCCGGTCTGGTCATCGGATTCCTGGGCGGCACACTGGCCGACGCGCATCCGATGATGTCGCTGTCGGTCGGCACCGCGTCGGTCGCTCAACCCGCGCCGCCCGGTCCGGGCTTCTGGGGCCCGGATGGACCGGGAGGCCCGGGTGGTCCGGATGGACCGGGAGGCCCGGGTGGACCCGCTGGCCCGGATGGACCGGGGGGGCCTGAGCGCGGGCCGGGTGGACCCGGAGGGCCCGGCGGACCGGGTGGTCACGACCGAGGCCCCGGAGGCCCGGGTGGGCCGGCTGGCCCGGGCGGGCCTGACCGAGGACCCGGAGGCCCGGGTGGTCCGGGTGGTCCGGGTGGGCCTGGTGGGCCTGGTGGGC
>JBQGEH010000355.1:0-2215 GCA_052039515.1 Nakamurella sp.
GGATCGGGCAGGTCCGACGAGACGCCGGGAGCGCCGTCGGCGGACTGGGTCTCGAGGAGGAACGGCACCGCGTCGACCCGGAAGCCGGACAGCCCGAGCGCCATCCAGAAACCCATGATGCGGGCGATCTCGTCCCGGACCGCCGGGTTGGCGATGTTCAGGTCGGGCTGGCTGCGGTAGAAGCGGTGCAGGTAGTACTGGCCGGATTTCCGGTCCCGGGTCCAGATGCTGTTCTCCCGGTCGGGGAAGACGACGTCGCCGGGCTTCTCGGGGCCCGGTTCGTCGCGCCACACGTACCAGTCGCGGCGTGGCGAGTCCCGCGACGACCGGGCCTCGACGAACCACGGGTGCGCACTGCTGGTGTGGTTGACGACCAGGTCGGCGATGACCCGCAGACCCTTCTCACCGGCGGTGCGGACGAACTCGGTGAAGTCGCCGAGGGTGCCCAGCCGCGGGTCGACGGAGTAGTAGTCGGTGATGTCGTAGCCGTCGTCGACGTTGGCGGTCGGATAGAACGGCATCAGCCAAACCACATCCACGCCCAGGTACACGAGGTGGTCCAGCCGCTCCGACAGGCCGGCGAAGTCGCCGATGCCGTCACCGTTGCCGTCGAAGAACGTCTCGACGTCCAGGCAGTAGACGACGGCGTTCTTCCACCACACGTCCCCGGTCATGGTCGCGCGCGTACGGCTGTTCCGCATCGCCCCATCGTGCCTGCCCGGGCGGCGGGTCACCCGGCCAGCGCGCCGATGGTCGCCTTGGCCAGCTCCACCGCGGGACCGTCACCGTTCGGGGCGGGGGCGTTGGTCGCCCAGGTGACGACGGTGGTACCGGTCTCCGGGTCGTAGCCCATGAACGAGTTGTAGCCGGGCAGTTCGCCGCTGTGCCCGTAGAAGCCGCCGGGGAACAGCCCCAGTCCGTAGCCGTACCGCTGGCCGTCCGGGTTGTCGGTGGTGGGGGTGACGCTGTCCATCCGCTGCTGCTGCAGCTGCGGATCGAGCAGTCCCCCGCCGACCAGCGCGGTCACGTAGTCGGCCAGGTCGCCGGCGGTGGAGATCGCGCCGCCCGCGGTCCACGCCCACGACGGGTTCAGGCCGGTCACGTCGGTCGGGGCCAGCGAGCCGTCCTTGGCGGCCGCCTGGATCTCCGGCGACAGGATGTTGCTGTCGATGGTGCCGACGTTGGTGCCGTAGGCGTAGCCCTTGGCGTAGGGCTCGGGCAGCGACGCGTCGTCCGGTGCGGGCATGGAGCTGCCTGACAGCCCGAGCGGGTCGAAGATCCGGGTGGCGAACTGCTCCTCGACGGTGCTGCCGGTGAGCTGCTCGATGATCGCGCCGAGCAGCACGTAGTTGGTGTTGGAGTAGTACCAACCCTGCCCCGGGGTGAACTCGGTCGGCATGGCGAGACCGATCGCGATCAGTTCTTCCGGGGTGTAGACCCGGCCGGGGTCGTCGTCCTGCTGCTGGTTGAGCGTCGGGTCGGCGGTGTAGTTGCCCAGGCCACTGCGCATGTCCATCAGTTCGGCGATGGTGATGTTCTCGCCGTTGGGCACGTCCGGCCGGTAGGTCGACACCGGGTCGTCCAGCTTCAGCTTCCCCTCCTGCACGAGCTGCAGGACGACCGTCGCGGTCATCGTCTTGGTGTTGCTGCCCACCCGGATGTGGTCGTCCAGCGTCACCGGGTCGTCGCCCCGGTAGGTGCGGGTGCCGAACGCGGTGGACCAGTCACCCTGGGTGGGCGAGCGGACCAGGACCACCCCGCCGACGATGCCGAGGTCGGCGACCAGCTCGTCGATCCGCGGCTGCAGGGCGGCGACGTAGGCGGGTGCGTCCCCCTCGGCCGCGCCCGCCGATCCGGTGCCCGCGTCCGCGGTCGACGACGTACCCGCGCTGGTCGCCCCGGACGGGGCGGACGGAGCGGACGCACTCGACGTGGTCGACACCGTGCTCGTGGTCGACGTGGTGCTCCCGCCGGCTCCCGGCGACGACCCGCACCCGGCCACCAGGAGACCGGCGAGGACGACAGGGGCGAGTTGACGACGGACGGTCATGACCGGCGATCCTGCCGCGCCGCGGCGGCCGGGGCTATGGACCTGGGCCCTCAGTCGGCGGGCAGCGCCTCGCGCCGCAGCGCCCCCCGCCACCGCCGGACGACGGCGACAACGGTGGCCACCCCGGCCGCGGTCAGCGACACGGTGAAGGCCGCGCCGGGGCCG
>JBQGEH010000356.1:0-1548 GCA_052039515.1 Nakamurella sp.
GCGGCGGCCGGGTCGTCCAGGGTCGTCCGGTCGGTCACCACGATCGTCTCCGCTGTTCGGGGCGCTGCGTCATTCGTCGTCCTCTTTCACCGGGGGTCCGGGCACGTGTCATCGAGAGCTGTGGTCATGGTGTCACTGCGGGCGGGCGCCGGCCGGGCGCCCGCCGCCGCCGGTCAGACGCCCCGGCGGGCGCGCTGCCACTGCACCCAGCACCACGGCAGGCAGGCCAGGGCGAGCACGAAGCGCGCGATGTTCCAGGGCGTGTCCTGCGGGAGGACGGTGGTCACCGCGCCGACGGCGATGACCACGACGGCCTGGGCGAGGATCCGCGGCGGCGTCTTGGGCCAGTGCTCGCGGTCGCCGACGGACAGCCGCAGGCCCACGGCCTGCGCCCCGTAGGCGAGGAAGGTGGCGCCGGCGGCGCCGGCGATGCCGAAGGGCGGCACCAGCAGGAGGTTCAGCCCGACGTTGAGCACCGCGGCGACCGTCGCCCACACCGCGAGCGGGCGGGCCCGGCGGGAGGTGACGAGCATCTTGCTGGTGGCGCCGCTCGCCGCCACCGGGAAGCCGCTGATGACCACCAGGTAGGTGACCAGCAGCAGGGTCTCCGGCTGGAACGTCGACGGCACGACGACCCGCAGCACCACGGGCGCGGCCAGCGTCACGCCGAGCACGATCGGGCCGAACAGCAGGAACACCGAGTCCCGGGAGGCGCCGATGATCTTCCACCGCATCGCCTTGTCGCGGATGGCGGCGAACCGCGGCGTCCAGGAGTTGGCGGTCATGCCGATGATCTGCACGGCGACGAAGCCCAGGACGTAGGCGATCTGGTAGCGGCCGACCTCGGCGTCGCCGGCGATCCGCTTGAGCACGAAGCGGTCACCGGCGTTGAGCACGAACAGCGACAGCCCGGTGAACATCAGCGGGGCGCCGAGCAGCAGCGACGGCTTGACCAGCGACCACGAGAACGCACGGCGCAGCTTCGGCCGGCAGGCGACGATGCCGATGATCATCGCGAGGGTGTCCGCGGCGACCAGGCCCCAGGCGTAGATGGTGGCCTCCCGGCCGACCACGACCACCGCGGCGATGCCGATGATCTGCCCGCCGATGGCGCCGACGATGCTGACCGCGGCGTAGGGCTTGAGCCGGTCACCGGACAGCAGCAGCGCCAGCTGGACGATGACGCCGGCGGACGGAATCGTCCACAGCACGGTGAGGATGAGCAGCTGGGAGCCGGGCTCGAAGCCGAGCCAGCCCGCCCACCATGTCGAGGTGACCGCGAGCAGCGCGGTGACCGCGGTGACCAGCAGCATGGCGGTGCTGGCCAGCGACCGGGCGTTGCCGTCGTGGCCGTCCTCGGCGCGCTTGAGCACGGTGGCCTGGTCCAGCCCGACCAGGGCGATGACCACCAGGCACTGGTGCAGCGCGATCGCCGCCGACAGCCGGCCGAACTCGGCCGGGTCGACGATGAGGTGGGCCAGGATGACCGACGCGATCGAGCCGGTGGCGAACTGCAGCGAGGAGACGACGACGTAGAGCAGGCTCCGG
>JBQGEH010000357.1:0-2854 GCA_052039515.1 Nakamurella sp.
TCGGGATCAGCCACGCGAGGACCGAGGTCACCCTTCCGTAGCGCAGGTTGACCGCACCGGACAGCTCGGCGATCGCCCGGGCCAGGCTGACCCAGCGCAGCAGGGCCACCAACTGCAGCAGTCCGGCGGCCAGGCCGAACCACACCAGCGCCACGGCGACCGTGAGCACCGGACCATCGAACTGGGCGATGGTCTCGTCGGAGACGCTTGCCGGCAGCCGGTACAACACCGTGTCCGCGGTGGCGCCCTCGTCTGTCAGCCGGCCCAGGAGACGCAGCTGCCAGACGACGATCCCCGCCTCCACGAGCAGGACGGCGAAGACGCAGTACATCGCCCACACGACGAGTCGTGCCCGTGCCGCCCCCTGCACCAGGAGGTTCGACGGCCGCGCCGACGGTAGGGCGGTGGGCGCCGACCACCCGGGCGCGACGGCGGTGGGTGCCGCGGTGGTGGCCGGCGGTGGCGAACCCGGGCCGTCCACGTTCGCCGGGTACGCCGCCGGTGCCGCCTGGCAGCGAGTGCTGGAGTCGGCCTGCGACGCGCAGGCGCTGACCCGGGACGGGGTGCTGACCGCGTTGACCACGATCGGCCCGGCGTCGGTGGAGAGCCTGCTGGGGGCGTCGGACCCGGCGCTGCCGGTTACCGAGCAGCTGCCCGCCACCCGCTCCTCGTCGCTGGCCGCGGCGGACCTGACCGCGCCGACCGGGATGCGTCCGCTGGCCGCGCTGATCCTGGCCGACGGGATCGGGGACTACACCCCGCCGGTGCGCTGACGCCCCGATCGGGTCACGGCCGGTCGGAACCCCGGCGGCCGGCCCCGGCGGTCCCTACGGTGGGCCGGTGACCGAGATGGTGTTTCCGCCGTCCGTGGCGCCTCCGTCGGGGCGGCTGCGGGAAGGGCACCGCCGGGCCCGGTTCGTCGGCTGGGCGGTGTACCTGCTGCTGGCCGCCACCGTCCTGCAGGCCGTCGGCACGGTGCGGGTGCTGGTCCTGCTGCGGCGTCTGCTGGCCGGGGGCGCGACCGCCGATTCGTACCTGTTCCGGTTGCCGCCGCGGGCCACCGTGGCGATCCGGGAATCCGTTCTCGTCGGCATCGGCCTGACCGGCCTGATGTCTCTGGCCGCCGCGGTGGTGCTGCTGGTGCTGCTGCTGCGCTGGGCGGGCTGGGCGCGGGAGATCGCCGAGCGGTCGGGGGCGGTGCAGCTGCGGTACGGACCGGTGGCCCGGGTGCTGTGCTGGATCATCCCGGGGTGGAACGTGTTCGGGCCGAAGCAGGTGATGAACGACCTGTGGGCGGCGAGCGAGCCGCGAGCGCCGGTCCCGGTGCGCGTGCCGGAGGCCTCTCCGGCGCCGTGGTTGCTCGGCTGGTGGTTACCGCTGCTGGCCTCGGTCGGATTCGGCTGGGTGAGCAACGGGCTCGCGTCCTGGTCGACGGTGGGTGGGCTGCTGGCTGCGCAGTACCTGGCGTTGGTCGCGCTGGCGCTCTCGGCGGTGTCCGCCCTGGTGCTGGTGCGCATCGTGCGGCGGATCTCGCAGCGCCAGTCCGAGCGGGCGGCGCACCTGGGCCTGCTGGTCTGACCGCTCCCGCTACCGTGGCGGTGCCCGCACCGTCCCCGAGGAGTCCCCGTGCCCCGTCCCGGCGAACCGCTGCGCAACCTCGGCTTCCTGACCATCGGCGTCTTCGACGGGGCCGACCCGGGGCCCGGTCACGAGAGTCTGCTGCGCACCATCGAGTTCGCCGAGGAGCTCGGCTACGACAGCGTCTGGCTGCGCAACCGGCATCTGCAGTTCGGGGTGTCGTCGCCGGTCGCGGTGCTGGCGGCGGCGTCGCAGCGGACGTCCCGCATCCAACTGGGGACCGCGGTCATCCCGCTCGGCCTGGAGAACCCGTTCCGGCTGGCGGAGGACCTGGCGACGGTGGACCTGCTGTCCCACGGCCGGCTGCAGCCGGGGGTGTCGGTGGGGACGCCGATGCGCTACGACAGCTTCCGGACGGCGCTGTACCCGGAGACGCACGCCATCGAGAACTTCTCCAAGGACCGGGTGCTGCGGCTGCTGGCCAACCTGCGGGGCGAGCCGGTGAGCGACTTCGAGGGCGTGGAGGGCATCGAGACCTACTCGCGCATCGTCCAGCCGCACTCCCCCGGGCTCGCCGAGCGGGTCTGGTACGGCGGCGGCCTGGAGTCGGCGATCTGGGCCGGCGAGCAGGGCATCAACTACCTGACGAGCTCGGTGGTGACGACGGCCGGCTCGTCGTCCACCGACTTCGCGACCATCCAGGCCGAGCAGATCGACGCCTTCCGGGCGGCGCACCCCGATCCGGCCCGGGCCCGGGTCTCGCAGGGTCTGGTCGTCATCCCGACCGACTCGGCGACACCGGAGCAGGTGCGGATGTACCGGGAGTACGCCGAGAGCCGCTTCGCCCGGACGCTCGCGCCGCAGGGCCCGCGGAAGATGCTGGTCTCCCCCGACCTGGTCGGGACGTCGGAGGAGATCGCCGAGACGCTCTACGGTCACACCGGTTTCCAGCGGGTCGACGAGGTGGCGTTCGCGCTGCCGTTCAGCTTCGCCGAGGCCGACTACCGGCAGATCGTCACCGACATCGCCGTGGAGCTGGGGCCGCGGCTGGGCTGGACGCCGGCGGTCTGACCCCGTCCGACCCTGCCCGACCCTGGAACGCCCGAAGGCCCGCTCCCGGCGAACCGGGAACGGGCCTTCGTGTGTGGTGCTCAGGTGGGGTCGGGACTCAGAAGTCCATGTCCCCGCCGGGGCCGGCCGGCGCAGCGGCGGCCTTCTCCGGCTTGTCGGCCACGACGGCCTCGGTGGTGAGGAACAGGGCCGCGATCGAGGCCGC
>JBQGEH010000358.1:0-8858 GCA_052039515.1 Nakamurella sp.
TCCAGCAACCGGTCCTGCGGGTCGTAGCGCCGTTTCAGCGCCCGGTACCGCTCGCCGCCGTACCGCGCGTCGAACTCCGCACGCGGGTAGAAGCTGTCCGAGTACAGCGACTTGTGGCCGCCGAGGCGGCTGACCTCCGCCTCGATGCGGCGGTTGGTCGCCCCCGGCTGTCCCGGCACCGAGGCCACCACGGACCAGAAGCCGACGTTGACGTAGGTCCGGTCCGAGACCAGCGGATAGAGCGGGTATCTCGGGTCGGGTGCCCCCTCGGCGCGCTGTCGCAACGGGCACCACCACAGCGGCGTGATCGGCACCGTGGCCAGGAACCAGGAGACGAAGGCGCCCGCCTGCTCGAGCGGGATCTCGACGTCCTGCACGACCCGTTCCAGCGGCGGCCGCCGGTGCAGCCGTTCGATGCGGTCGGCGAGGCCCCAGCGGCGGTCGAGGGCGACGAGCTTCCAGTACACCGAACTGCGCCGCCAGCGCCGCGGCCACAGCCGCCGCACCACCGGGTGCTGGGCGCCGAAGGCGCGGGAGCACCAGAACCAGTCGGTGTCCCACCGCCACAGGTAGTCCGCGGTGGTGAGCCGGTCGGTCGTCCGCTCGCGCAGCGACCGGTAGTAGATGCGCCGGCCGGTGTAGTCGCTGACCGGGCCCGCTGCGTCCGTGGCGGTTCCGACGGTGAGATAGCACTCGTCCGCCGAGAAGACCACGCCGTCCAGGAAGTCGACCCGGTCACCGTCGAGATGCCCGTCGGCGAGCACCGTCTCGGTACGCTGCTGGAGTTCGCCGGGCGACCCGCAGCGCAGGTGCCGCAATGCGACGAACGGCGCGACGGGTTCCAGCGCGAGCCGCACCCGGGTCGCGTAGCCCAGGGTGCCGAACGAGTTCGGGAACCCGTGGAAGAGGTCGGCGTGCTCGTTGGTCGGGGTGGCGGTGACGATCTCGCCCGCCCCGGTGAGCACGTCCAGCTCGAGCACGGACTCGTGGACGAGGCCGGCGCGGAACGAGGACGACTCGATCCCGAGGCCGGTCACCGCACCGCCGACGGTGATGGTCTTCAGCTGCGGCACGACCGTGGGCATCAGGCCGTGCGGCAGGGTGGCGGCGACCAGCGTCTCGTAGGTGCACATCGCGCCGACGTCGGCGGTGCGGGCGTCCGGGTCGACGGCGAGGACTCCGGCGAGGCCGCTGACGTCCAGGCCGGGCCGGCGGGTGGCGGCGCGGGCCCGGAACAGGTTGGACGACCGCTTCGCCAGCCGGACCGGCTCGCCGACGGGGATGGCCCGGTAGGCCGCGACCAGCCGCCGGACGGCGTAGGCGTGCGCGTCCTGCGGGTCGGCGGCTCCGGCGGCACCCGCCGCCCGTCGCCGCGCTGCGGCCTGGATCACCCGCGGAACAGTAGACCGGTCCGGGACGGGGCCGGTGTGAGGGTGGCCCTGGGCGCGGCGCCCCGAGAGGTCAGGCGGAGTCGGTGCGGTGCCGGTCGGGATCGGCCAGCGAGCGCAACAGCACGTCCAGCTCGGCGTCGACCGACCAGAAGGCGTCCTCGGCCCCTTCCGGGACGAGGGCGTACATGCGCTGCACGAACGCCACGGCCGGGGCGAGCTCGCCGTACAGGAAGGCGCGGCCCTGGTGGGAACGGAGTTCGAGCAGCAGCCCGTCGTCGCCCGGGAAGAAGCGGATGTCACCGAGTCCGGCCGCCATCGCCATGCCCTCGCGGAGCAGGTCGCGGGCGAGCACCCAGTCGACGGTGCGGCCGCCGGACAGCCGGAAGTTGGCGCGCACCAGGAACGGTTCGCGGGGGTCGAAACGCAGGGTGGCGGTGACCGGCTCCTCGGCGGCACCGGTCACCGAGACCATCGCGAACGCGGTCGAGATCGGGGTCAGGGGGGAGGTGAGCGCGGCGGCGGTGCCGTCGCTGTCTCCGTCGATGCGCTGGAGGCTCATCTCGCACGTCCTTCTGAGAATTCGGGCCGACGCGGAGCGTGTCGGTCTTTACTCACAGTAGTTACGTTATTGCGCTCTGTGTATATGACGCACGTCACATCCGATCACCGCAGCGACCCCGCGCAGACGGTGACGACTCCCCCGAACGGCCACCCGACCGGGCTGCGGACCGGCCGTCCGGGGCCGTGTCGCGGTCGCCGGTCGCGGTGCGTGACGGCCGCCCCGGCTCAGCCGCCGACGGCCTCCGCGCGGGCCCTGGCCCGGTCCCGGCGCTCGACGAACCGGGTGGCCTGCTGGTCCAGGTCGGTCAGGAACGCCGCCAGCTCCTCACGGGCCTGCTCGCCGCGCGGGCCGAAGTCGGTCCGTTCGAAGACCTTCCAGAACCGCAGCACGGGCATGATCACCGCGTCGTGGTGCAGGCGCAGGTCGTAGATGCCGGCCTTGGCCATGATGACCGAGTTGCGCATGAAGTCCGGCATGCCCTGGCCCGGCATCGCGAAGTCCAGCACCTCGTCGCGGATGGCGATCATGGTGTCGTCGGGGGCGTGGTCGAAGGCGGCCAGCACCAGGTTCCGGTAGAAGATCATGTGCAGGTTCTCGTCGGCGGCGATCCGGGCGAGCAGCTGCTCGGCCACCGGACAGCCGGCGGAGCTGCCGGTGTTGCGGTGCGACACCCGGGTGGCGAGCTCCTGGAACGACACGTACACCACGGTGTGCAGCATGCTCATCTGCTCGCGGTCGTATCCCGCGCTCATGTGCCGCATCCGCAGGTCCTCCAGCTGCACCGGGTCGACCCCGCGGGTGACCACCAGGTAGTCGCGCAGCGCGATGCCGTGCCGGCCCTCCTCCGCCGTCCAGCGGCCGACCCAGCTGCCCCAGGCGCCGTCCTGACCGAACTGCTGGTGGATGATCCGGTGGTAGGACGGCAGGTTGTCCTCGGTGAGCAGGTTGACGATCATCGCCGTCCGCGCCACCGGGTCGAGCTGGGAGTCCTCGGGACGCCAGTCCTCGCCACCCAGGAAGGCGAAGTCCTGCCCCCGGCTCCACGGCACGTAGTCGTGCGGCATCCAGTCCTTGGTCACCTTCAGGTGCCGGTGCAGGTTGGCCTCGACGGTCGGCTCGAGGTCCAGCAGCAGCCGGACCTGGGCACCCTCCTCGCCGGACGGCAACCGTCCGACGGCGGTCACCGGCCACCGCCGACCGCGGCGTTCGGACGACGGGACGGTCGGGCGGGTCGGCGTGGCATGCGGCCCAGTCTGCCAGGCAGAATGCCGCGGATGGCCTCCTCCGCCGGCGAACCCCGCCGCCCCGATCGGGACGGCGACGCGCCGCCGCCGCCACTCATCGTCCGCATCGGCAACCGTGCCCTGGAGATCGCCGAGATGGTGGTCTACGTCGGCATCGCGGTGTTCCTGGTCGCCACCGCACTGTCGCTGCTCGTGCAGGCGGCCCGGCAGGTGCTACCGCTGTTCGGCGCCGACGGCGTGGGCGGTCAGCTGGCCATCGACATCCTGGACACCCTGCTGCTGGTGTTCATCGTGGTGGAGCTGCTGTTCGCGGTGCGCATCACGATCACCCGGCGCGAACTCATCGCCGAGCCGTTCCTGCTGGTCGGCATCATCGCCTCGATCAAGGAGATCGTGGTGCTGTCGGTGAAGGCCGCCGACGACATCGGCAAGGGCTCGGAGTTCTCCGACTCGATGTGGGAGATCGGGGTGCTGGGGGTACTGGTCGTCGTGCTCGGGACCACCGCGCTGCTGCTGCGCCGCAAGGAGCGCGAGCCGGTCGAGGGCAACGAGGACACCGAGGACGACCCGTTGGAGGAAGGCCTGTGAAGCTGACGCTGCGGGCGTCCGGCACCGCCGCTCCGGACGAGGTCTGGGACCGCTACCGCCGCCCGTCCCGGTGGTCGGAGTGGTCGCCGCAGATCGTCCGGGTGGACACCGACGGGGACGCGCTGGTGCCGGGTCTGGCCGGGACCGTCCGTGGCCCACTGGGTCTCGCGGTGCCGTTCCGGGTGCGCGACGTCGAGCCGGACGGACCGGTACGCCGCTGGAGCTGGCGGGTGACGGTCGGGCCGGTGTCGCTGTGGCTGGAACACGCGGTGATCCCGCTGGACGGCGCGGCCCGCGCCGGCGGCCCCGAGGTGCGCCGCACCGCCACCACCCTGCTGGTGGACGGCCCCGCCCCGGTGGTGCTCGGGTACGCGCCGTTGGCCCAGCTGGCCCTGGTCAGGCTGGTCCGGGACTGACCCGGCCGCCGGCCTGCATGCGGGCGCCGATGCGGGCGGCCGCGGCGAGGAGCTCGTCGTTGCCGTGGATCTCGTAACCGACGTCGGCGGGGATCCACACCAGGAACATCAGCAGCGACTCGAGCGCCTCACCCTCGATGGGCAGCCTCGTCCGGCCGTCGCCGAGGTCCTGCGCGCCGCGCGACCAGCTGCCCAGTCGCTCGGTGACGGCGGCCACCGGCAGGTCGATGACCAGCTCGGCGCTGACCGTCCGGAACAGCGTGCGCAGCGAGGACTCCACGAACGCCACCGGATCACCGCCCGGGGCCGGCCTCGGCGCGAAGCGCAGCCCGGTGTGGTGGGGCCGGGTGATCCGGTCGATGCGGAACGTGCGCCAGTCGGCCCGGTCGACGTCCCAACAGACCAGGTACCAGGCGTGCCGCAGCGCCACCACCGACAGCGGCTCGGTCGACCGGTCGGTCTCGGTGCCGTCGGCGGCGCGGTAACGGAAGCGGATACGTTCGTGGTCGCGGCAGGCCAGGGCGAGTTCGCCGAGGACGGCCGGGGTGACGCCGCCGGTCCGCGGATGGGACGGGCGCAGGTGCTCGCCCAGGGCGTTCACCCGGCGTCGCAGCACCGACGGCAGCAACTGCTCGAACTTCGCCAGCGCCGACAACGTGGTCTGCTCGCCGTCGACCAGACCCTGGGTGGCGGCCAGCCGCAGACCGACCGCGACGGCCACCGCCTCGTCGTCGTTGAGCAACAGCGGCGGCAGCTGTGACCCGGCGGCCAGCCGGTAGCCGCCGGCCAGCCCGCGGGTGGCATCCACCCGGTAACCGAGCTCGCGCAGCCGCTCCACGTCGCGCCGCAGGGTGCGCTCGGTGACGCCGAGCCGGCGGGCCAGCTCGGAGCCGGCCCACTGCCGGTGGGTCTGCAGCAGGCCGAGCAGATCGAGGACACGGCTGGTGGCTCCGGACATCCTCCGAGTGTGGGGCCTTCAGCGGACAGTTCCGGTCCTGAATCGACCGGGCGGCCCGCGGAGTCGCGGACCGTTCACTCCGACCGGTGTATCGCCGCGGACAACGACAGCCTCGTCGGAGTGGGTAGGGGGACGGGCATGGGTGCAACAGAACTGATGCTCGTCCGACACGGCGAGAGCATGGGCAACGTCGCCGCGGCCGCCGCGCACGCCGCGGGCGCCGAGGTGATCCAGGTCGGCGCGCGGGACGCCGACGTGCCGCTCTCCCCCACCGGGGTCACGCAGGCCGAGGCGTTCGGCCGCTGGCTGGCCGAGCAGCCGCCGGAGCGGGCGCCCGAGTCGGTGTGGTGCTCGCCGTACGTGCGGGCGGTCCAGACGGCCCGGACCGCGCTCGCGGTGGCCGGCTCGGAGCTGCCGCTGCGGATCGACGAGCGGCTCCGCGACCGCGAGCTGGGGGTGCTCGACCTGCTGACCACCCGGGGTGTCGAGGCCCGTTTTCCCGAGGAGGCCGCCCGGCGGCGCTGGCTGGGCAAGTTCTACCACCGGCCACCCGGGGGTGAGTCGTGGGCGGACATGGCGCTGCGGCTGCGGACGCTGCTGCGCGACCTCGACGACGACGAGGACGGCCGGCGGGTGCTGATCGTCGCCCACGACGCCCTCATCCTCACCGTCCGCTACGTCTGCGAGCGGATGAGCGAGGCCGACATCCTGGGGGTCGCCGCCGCCACGTCGGTGGCCAACGCGTCGGTCACCGTGCTGAGCCGGCCGAGCGGACGCGGGGTGTGGGAACTGGCCGCGTTCAACCGGGCCGACCACGTCGCCGCCGCCGGCGCTCCGGTCACCTCCCACCCGGGCGACAGCGACGTGCTGCCGACGAACCCGGCATGAGCGCCACCGTCGTCACCCCGCACCTGCTGCGGGACTGGCCGCTGCCCGGGCCCGGCCATTCCAAGGGGTCCCGGGGCCGGGTGCTCGTCGTCGGCGGGTCCCGCCGCACTCCGGGGGCGGCGCTGCTGGCCGGCCGGGCGGCGCTGCGGGTCGGTGCCGGGGTGCTCACCTTCGCCGTGGCCGCCTCGATCGCCGGGCAGGTGGCGGTGGCCGTGCCGGAGGCCGGCGCGGTCGGCCTGCCCGAGGACGCGGCCGGTTCGGTGACCGGGGACGGGCTGGACGTGCTGGCCGGTGACCTCGCCGGGGTCGACGCGGTCCTCGTCGGACCGGGTCTGGACGACCCCGATCACGCGGAAACCCTGTTGCGGCACATCGTCCCGATGGTCCCGGCCGAGGTGCCGGTGGTGCTGGACGCGTTCGCGCTGGGGGTGCTGGACCGGCTCGGTGACGACGTGCGGCCGCTGCGGGGTCGGCTGGTGCTGACCCCCAACGAGGCGGAGGCGCACCGGCTGCTCGGCGATCCCGACGGGGAAGGCGAGCCGGATCTGCTCGAGGTGGCCCGCCGGTACGGGGCCGTCGTCTACTGCCAGCAGACGCTGGTCAACCCGGCCGGCGACCGCTGGGAGGGCTCGTCCGGGCACGGCGGGCTGGGCACGTCGGGCAGCGGCGACGTGCTGGCGGGGGCGATCTGCGGGTTGCTCGCGCGCGGCGCGACCGCGGAGCAGGCGGCCTGCTGGGGCGGCCACCTGCACGCCACGGCCGGCGACCGGCTGGCCATCGAGGTCGGCCCGCTGGGTTTCCTGGCGGGGGAACTCGCCGACCGGCTGCCGCTGGTGATGGCGGAGGTCAGTACCTCGCGGGCGTGACCGCGACGCCCCGGTCAGGCGTTCTGGGTGGCGTGCGCGTCGATCGCGTCCTGCACGTCCTTGGGGATGGGACGGCAGCCGCACTTGTCCGCGTGTTGCAGGTGCCAGCGCACCCGCTCCTCCATCGGGGCCTTGGCGCCGAGGACGTGTTCGTTGTGCCAGTCGGTGTTCATGGCTCCATTGAACGCCGCGGACGTGACCTGTGCCACTGTGCCGCCGTTCGGTGCGGCGGCGGTCAGCCCGCCGGGACCGTCGCGATGAGCACGAACTCGTTGTAGATGAACAGCTTTCCGGCCCACCGCGGGAACGGGAAGCTGTAGCGCCGCTGCACGGACAGACCCAGGTCGGCGCACAGCGCGGCCAACTCGGCGAAGCCGGTGAACGCGACGTGGGTGGGGTCGGAGGCGTAGCCGCGCTCCTGCGGCGTGAAGAACACGACCCGCCCGCCGGGCCGGACCACCGGCAGGTAGCTGCCGAGCACGGTGCGCGCCTCGGCGACGGTGAGGTGCTCGACGAGGTGCGCGGCCAGCAGCGCGTCGAAGCCGCCGGGGGCGGTGAGCCGGTCGTCGGCGAAGAACTCCGCGTCGGTGTAGGCCTCACCGCCGGCGGCCCGGGCGGTGGCCACCGAGAACGGGTTGTGGTCGACGCCGACGCTGCCGGCCGGGAGGTAGGACAGGTTTCGGCCGTTGCCGCAGCCGACGTCCAGGGTGCGGCCCAGTTTCAGCGCCCGCAGGTGCAGCTTCCACGGCAGCTGGACGTGCAGCAGCTTCTTCCAGCGCTTGCCCTGCAGGCGGTTCAGCCGGTCGGCGTAGTCACGGTCGGCGGTCGGCGCGCCCGGGGTGGGGTCGGGTTCGGGGGCGTCGGACATGGGGGTGATCCTGCCAGCCACCGGCCGCCGGTCCCAGCCCGGCGGGTCACACCAGGTCGGGGTGGTGCCGCGCGGCGACGTCCGGGTGGGCGCGCAGCCGCGACTTGAGGGCGTTCTCCCCGTAGGTGGAGAAGAGGGGGTTGTCCGGATCCGCGGTCACCCCGGTGGCGTCGGCGGCCAGCTCCGGGGGCAGCGGCAGGACCGGGATGCGGGCGTCCAGCGCGGGGTTGAAGAAAAACGGCACCGAGATCCGGGTGCGTCCGGCCGGCGGCGAGACCACCCGGTGCACGGTCGCTTTCAGGTAGCCCCCGGTGGCGACCTCCAGCAGCTCACCGATGTTCACCACGAACGCGCCCGGAACCGGTGGGGCGTCGATCCATTCGCCGTCCTTCTCCACCTGCAGTCCGCCGGCGCCGGGCTCCACCCACAGCAGGGTGAGCACGCCGGCGTCCTTGTGCGCGCCCACGCCCTGCTTGGCGCTCTCGTCGTCGCTGCCCGGGTAGCGCACGATCTTGATCAGCACCGACGGGTTCGTCGCGAACCCCTCGTCGAACACGTCGGCCGGCGCGCCCAGTGAGACCGCCCACGCGCGCAGCAGTTTCATCCCGATCGTCGACAGTGTGTCGTCCCAGCGGGTGATCACCCGCTGCAGCTCGGGCAGCGCCGCCGGCCACTGGTTCGGGCCCTCCAGGCGCAGGTAGTCCGGCACCCCGGGCCCGGGCGGGACGGCCGGCCGTTCGGCGCCGATGTCGATCTGCTCCCGCCAGTCGACCTGGCCGCGGGTCAGCTCACCGCCCACCCGGGTCCACCCACGGAAGTGCGGCGAGTGGATGTTCTCGATGGCCCGCTTGTCCTCCTCGGGGAGGGCGAAGAACGCCTCCGCGGTGGTGAGCAGCTCCTGGGTCAGCGCCTCGTCGACCCCGTGCCCGACGAGGTAGAAGAAGCCGTAGTCATGGGTGGCCTGACGCAGATCGTCCCGGAACGCGGCCGCCTCGGCCTCGCCGGCGTCCAACCGGGACAGGTCCAGTACCGGCAGATTCGCGGCGGTGTGCACGGCAGATGGGGTGGACACGGTCA
>JBQGEH010000359.1:0-1942 GCA_052039515.1 Nakamurella sp.
TCGATGCTGGCCACCGCGGCCGAACTGCGCGAGCCGCACCGGGTCGCCCGGTACCTGGAGGACGTGGCCTCGGCGTACCACAAGTTCTACGACGCGGTCCGGGTGCTGCCGATGGGGGACGAGGCCCCCGACGCGGCCACCACCGCCCGGCTGCAGCTGTGCGCGGCGACCCGGCAGGTGCTGGCGAACGGCCTGGCCATCCTGGGCATCTCGGCTCCGGAGCGGATGTGAGGGCGCACCCGGCCGGCCCCCGGCACGCCGACGTCGTCCCCGAGCGGCACCCGTCCGGGCCGCCACGGGATCTGAACGTCCTGGACCCGAAGGTCTGGCCGCGCAACGCCTCCCGCGGCGCGGACGGCGAGATCCGGCTGGCCGGGGTGGACGTGCGCGACCTCGCGGCGGCCCACCAGACCCCGGTGATGGTGATGGACGAGCACGACTTCCGGTCGCGCTGCCACGATTTCGCCGACGCGTTCGGCACCGCCGCGGCGGTGCACTACGCGTCCAAGGCGTTCCTGAGCGGCGAGATCGCCCGCTGGCTGGACGCCGAGGGTCTCGGTCTGGACGTGTGTTCCGAGGGTGAGCTCGCGGTGGCGCTGCGCGCCGGTTTCCCGGCCGGTCGCATCGCCTTCCACGGCTCGAACAAGTCCGAGCGCGAGCTGCGCACGGCGGTCGCGGCCGGCATCGGCGCGATCGTCGTCGACTCCTACTACGAGATCGCCCGGCTGGCCGAGATCGCGCTGGAGCGCAGCGACGTCACCGCGGCCCGTTCGGTGGCGGAGTCGTTGTCGCGCAACGGGTCCCACGCACCGGCGACTGCCGTGCTGGAGCCCATCCCGGTGATGGTCCGGGTGACCGTCGGCGTCGAGGCGCACACCCACGAGTTCATCGCCACCGCCCACGAGGACCAGAAGTTCGGATTCTCGCTCACCGGTGGGGACGCCGCCGAGGCGATCCGCCGGATCGCGGCCTGTGAGGGGCTCGCGCTGGTCGGGCTGCACTCCCACATCGGGTCGCAGATCTTCGACCCGGCCGGTTTCGAGGTGGCGGCCCACCGGGTGGTGCGGCTGCTCGCCGACACCGTCGCGGCCCACCCGGAGCTCGCCGACACGCTGACCACGCTGGACCTCGGCGGCGGTCTCGGCATCGCCTACACCTCGGCCGACGACCCCACCCCGCCGGACGTGATGGCGAAGGCGTTGTCCGACATCGTGTCCCGCGAGTCCCAGCTCGCCGGGATCGCCGTGCCCCGGATCGCCGTCGAGCCGGGCCGGGCCATCGTCGGTCCCGGCACCGTCACCGTGTACGAGGTCGGAACCATCAAGGACGTCGTCCTGGACGGCGGGATGGTCCGCCGCTACGTCTCCGTCGACGGTGGGATGAGCGACAACATCCGCACCGCGCTGTACGACGCGGAGTACACGGTGACGCTGGCGTCGCGGTCCTCCGACGCCCCGCCGATGACCTGCCGGGTCGTCGGCAAGCACTGCGAGAGCGGCGACATCGTGGTCCGCGACTGCTACCTGCCGTCCGACATCGCGGTCGGCGACCTGCTCGCGGTGGCCGCGACCGGCGCCTACTGCTACGTGATGAGCAGCAACTACAACCGGGTGCCCCGCCCGGCCGTGGTCGCCGTCCGCGACGGCGACACGCGGACCGTGCTGCGCCGAGAGACCGACGACGACCTGATGCGACTGGAGACATGGTGAGCAGCCCCGCGAACGACCGCGAGACCCCCGAGCCGACCGGCGGCCGGCCGCCGCAGGCGCCGCAGCAGCCGTCGCTGGCCGTCGGCATGGGCCTGCTCGTGCTGGCCGCGGTGCTCATCGTCGTCGTGCTGGTGCAGCCGACGATGGCGCCGTGGTTGAAGATCGTCATCGCGGTACTGGCCGTGCTCACCGTCATCGCGTTGCTGGCGTTCTCGGTGATGCTGGTCCGCTCC
>JBQGEH010000360.1:0-3878 GCA_052039515.1 Nakamurella sp.
TCCGGTCGGGGCGGCCGCGCCAGGTCTCGAGCAGCTGCGCGATGCCGATCGGGAACGACGCCGCACCGCCGGCCTCGGTGCCGTGCACGTTGATGAGGAAGGGCACGCCACCGAAGCCGGCGGCCACCGCCATGTCGGCCAACGCATCGACGTAGCAGGCGAAGCGGTCCCGCATGAACGAGGTCAGGTCGTGGCGCAGCGCGCCGCTCACCGCCGGCAACGGGCTCCGGACCACCTCCGGGGCCAGGCCGGACGGGTACCGGGCGGTGAGAGCGTCGGCACCGTACCGGCTCTCGACCCAGCTCCGGAAGTCGGCGACGAGATGGTCGGTGAGGTCGGGGGTGTTGGAGACCCAGGCGAGCATCCCGACCTCGTTGTCCAGCTGGACCATCGTCACCGGGCCGCCCGCCGGGGCCATCCGCGGGGCCAGCACGCCGCCGACGGCCTGGTACCAGCGCCGGGTCTCGGCGAGGAACGCCGGCCCCAGGTAGTCCAGCGTCGAGGTGGGGGCGGGGGCGGCGTCCCACCCGACCGGCCGCAGTTCGGGGTGCTCGTCGGCGACCCGGCCGGGGACCCCCTCGTGTCGGAGCTCCGCCATCGTGAACGGTCCGGGCCGGGCCAGGAAGCGCAGACCCTTGGCCGCGGCGAGGTCGATGAACGCGCCGAGGTCGAGCTCCGGGCGGGTCCGGCCGGTGAGATCGATGCTGCCGTCGGGTTGTTCGTGCACCACCCACGGGATGTAGCTGGCGACGGTGTCGGCGCCGGCGGCGACGAGGAGATCCAGTCGGTCGGCCCAGGTGTCGCGGTCGAGGCGGAAGTAGTGGATCTCGCCGGCCAGGACCAGCTCCGGCCGGCCGTCGTAGCGGATCTGGGTCTGGGCGAGCTGCACCTGCACGGGCGGTGTCTCCAGGGATCGGGACCGGGACGGGCGGGGGTGCCGCCCGTCCCGGCCGGACGGTCAGGCCACCTGGCCGGCGGCCCGGGGGTCGGGGATGGCGGCGAGCAGGGTGCGGGTGTACTCGTCCTTCGGGTGCAGGATGACCTGCGCGGCGGGTCCGGACTCGACCAGCTTCCCCTGGTTGAGCACCAGCGCCTCGTCGGCCAGCATCCGGGCGGACAGCAGGTCGTGGGTGATGTAGAGGATCCCGACCTTCTCGTCGACGACGAGACTGTTGAGTAGCTCGAGGATCTCGGCCCGGATGGACACGTCGAGGCTGGAGATCGGCTCGTCGGCGATGATCAGCCGGGGCCGCGACGCGAGCGCCTTGGCGATGACGACCCGCTGCCGCTGCCCGCCGGACAGCTCGTAGGGGAACCGGCCGAGGAACCGCGATCCCGGTGACAGCCCGACCTTCTCCAGCAGCTCCACGCTGCGCTCGGTGAGCTGCTTCCCGCGCAGGCCCTCGAAGTTGTGCACCGGCCGGCCCAGGGTCATGCCGATCGTGTGCGCCGGGTTGAGCGCGGCGTAGGGGTCCTGGAAGACGTACTGGACGCTGCGCCGGAACTCCTCCAGCTGCTTGCCGCGGATGCGGTGGACCTCCTGGCCCTGCCCGTCCCGCCGCTGGTGACCGGGCGGGAAGAACCGCACGGAGCCCGAGGTCGGCTTCTCCACGCCGGTGATCATCTTCGCCAGCGTGCTCTTGCCGCTGCCGCTCTGCCCGACCAACGCGGTCACCTCCCCCTCCCGGAGGCGGAAGCTCACGTCGTCGACCGCCTGCACGGTGTGGGTCTTCAGCTTCTGCCGGCGGGTGAAGGTCTTGCTCACCCCGTCCACCTCGACGATGACGTCACCGCGGCGCACCCCCGGGTCGGTGATGTCCTTGACGAACGCCGGCCCGGCGAAGCCGTCGACGGGCTCCCCGACGTCCTCGGGCAGCTCGCGGACGCCGTGCTGAGCCTGCGCGACGAGGCAGGCCACGTCCGACCGTTCCACCCGCTCCAACGGTGGGTCGATGACCGTGCAGGACGCGACCGCCTCCGGGCAGCGGGGGGCGAAGGCGCAGCCGGGCGGGCGCTGCCGGAGGTCCGGCGGCCGCCCCGGGATGTAGGTGATGCTCACCGTCTCGGCCCGGGGATCGCCGTAGGAGCCCAGCAGCGCCTTGGTGTACGGGTGCTGCGGCTGTTCGAGCAGCGCGCGGCTGGAACCGATCTCGACCATCCGGCCGGCGTACATGACCATGATCCGGTCGGAGGACTCGAGCACGGTCCCCATGTCGTGGGAGATGAACAGCACGGTGAACTTCTGTTGCCGCTGCAGCTCGCGGATGTTGTCCAGGATGGTCCGCTGGACGACGACGTCCAGGCCGGTGGTCGGCTCGTCGAGCAGCACGAAGCGGGGCTTCAACGCCAGGGCCAATGCCAGGTTGATGCGCTGCTTCATCCCGCCGGACAGCTCGTGCGGATAGTTCCGCAGGAACGACGGGTCGATGGACACCATCTCCAGGAGCTCCGCCGACCGTGAGGCGACGCCCTTGTCGTCGAGATCGGTGTGCGCGTGCAGCACGTCGGCGAAGGACGACGAGATGCGGGCGACCGGGTTCAGGCTGTTCATGCTGCTCTGGAACACGGTGGCGATGTCGCTCCAGCGGTGCTCCCGCAGCTCGTCCTCCGACAGCGACAGGATGTCGGTGCCGTCGAAGCGCACCGAGCCGCCGGTGACCTTGGCCGGGGTCTGCAGCAGCCGCAGCAGCGCCACGCCGAGGGTGCTCTTGCCGCAACCGGACTCGCCGATGAGCCCGACGAACTCGCCTTCCTCGAGGTCGAAGCTGACGTGGTCGACGGCGGTCAGCCCGGAGTGCAGCCGGGGTTCGTAGCGGACCGTGAGGTCGCGGACTTCCAGCAGCGCCATGGTTCAGTCCTCCCGCAGGTGGGGGTTGCTCAGCAGGTCGACACCGAAGTTGATGAACGTGAGCGAGGTGATCAGCAGGGCGAGTGCGATACCGGGGACGAACAGCCACACCCACAGGCCCTGGACCAGGGCGCCGTTGGCGTTGGCCTGGGCCAGCATCTGGCCCCAGCTCACCGAGGTCGGGTCACCGAAGCCGAGGAAGCTCAACCCGGCCTCGGCGACGATGGCGCCGGTCGCGGCGCCGATGAAGCCCGCCGCGATGAGCGACGTCATGTTGGGCATGATCTCGCGGAACACGATGCGCAGGGTGCCCTCGCCGGCGAACTTCGCGGCGGTGACGAACTCCCGGTTCCGCAGGGTGATGATCTGTGCCCGTTTGCTTCTCGCCGCACCCGCCCAGCTGGTGATGCCGATGACGAAGACCAGCAGCAGCAGGCCGCGGGTCTCGCTGTAGGCGATGATCACCATCATCAACGGCAGCACCGGGACGACCAGCGCGAGGTTGGTCGCGAACGACAGCACACTGTCGATCCAGGTGCCCTCCGCGTAGCCGGACACCAGGCCGACGAACACCGCGATGAACGTGGCGAACAGGCCGCCGAGGACGCCGACGCCGAGCGAGAGCCGGGTGCCGTAGAGGAACTGCGACAGGATGTCGTAGCCCTGGGACGTGGTGCCCAGCAGGTGGTCTCCGCTCACCGGCAGCACCGGCTCGAACGAGCCGTCCAGCGGATCGTAGGGGGCGAGCAGCGGTGCGAACACCGCGATCAGCACGAAGAACGCCAGCATGATCAGTCCGACGCGGGCCTTGCCGCTGGACCAGATGATGGCGTACCAGCGCGGCGGTTTCGCCGAGCCGCCGCCGTCGTCGGGGTCGAGGGCGCCGGCCGGGACCGTCGGGTCCTTCGCCTCGTTCAGGGTGTCCGCGCCGGGCACGGACTGGGGCAGGGGGACGGTCATCTCAGCTCTCCTTCCGGGCGCGCGGATCCAGAACGCCGTACAGCAGATCGGTGATCAGGTTGGCCACCAG
>JBQGEH010000361.1:0-7534 GCA_052039515.1 Nakamurella sp.
CACGAGCCGATGGGCATCGTCGAGGAGGTCGGCTCCGGCGTCACCCACATCAAGCCCGGCGACCGGGTGGTGGTGCCGTTCAACATCTCCTGCGGCAGCTGCTTCATGTGCAGCCAGGGTCTGCAGTCGCAGTGCGAGACCACCCAGGTGCACGAGCACGACAAGGGTGCCGCGCTGTTCGGCTACACCATGCTCTATGGCGCGATCCCCGGTGGTCAGGCCGAGTACCTGCGGGTCCCGCAGGCGCACTACGGGCCGATCAAGGTGGGCGCCGAGGCGCCCGACGAGAAATACCTCTTCCTGTCCGACATCATCCCGACGGCCTGGCAGGCCGTGCAGTACGCCGCCGTACCCGACGGGGGCACCCTCGCGGTGTTCGGGCTGGGTCCGGTCGGGCAGTTCTGCGCACGGATCGGCAAGCACCTGGGCTACCGGGTGATCGGCGTCGAGATCGTCCCGGAGCGTCGGGCGCTGGCCGAGAAGTACGGCGTGGAGACCCTGGACCCGTCGGCCGTGGACGACGTCCCGGACGCGTTGCGTCAGCTCACCCAGGGCCGCGGCCCGGACAGCGTGGTCGACGCCGTCGGCATGGAGGCGCACGGTGGCGTGGGCAACAAGCTGACCAAGGTCGCCCAGACCGCCGCCGGGCTGCTGCCCGGACCGGTGGCCCGACCGGTGTTCGAGAAGGTCGGGCTCGACCGGCTGACCGTCCTGCACCAGTCGCTGGACGCGGTGCGCCGCGGCGGGACCGTGTCGCTGAGCGGGGTCTACGGCGGGTCCGCCGACCCGATGCCGATGATGAACATGTTCGACAAGCAGGTGCAACTGAGGATGGGTCAGTGCAACGTGCACCGGTGGGTGGACGACATCCTGCCGCTGGTCGAGGACCCGTCCGATCCGCTCGGCACGCTGGACCTGACCACGCACTCGGTGCCACTGACGCAGGCGCCGCAGATGTACGAGACGTTCCAGAAGAAGCAGGACGGCTGCATCAAGGTCGTCCTCAAGCCCTGACGGCATCGGTCGCGCCGGCACCGCCTCGGGTGGGTGGTGCCGGCGCCGTCGCGTACCCGGTCGGCCGCCGCGGCAGGTCACTGTCGGGGGTCGTCCCTACGCTGTGCCGGACCGGAGGGGGAGCCGGGCAGAATGCGCAGCGGAGGGGGATGACGTGACGCTGTACGTGCACCGTGCGGAGCGGGCGGACCGGCTCGTCGACGCCCTCGGCGAGCTGCTGGCCGAGCCGCTGCCGGACCCGTTCGCCACCGAGGTCGTCGCGGTGCCGGCGAAGGGCATCGAACGCTGGCTCACCCAGCAGCTGTCGCGGCGCCTCGGGCGCCGGTCGGGCCGGGAGGACGGCATCTGCGCCGGCGTCCGGTTCCCGTCGCCGGTCCGGCTGTTCGACGAGCTCCTCGGGCTCGGTGACCGCGACCCGTGGGCGCCCGACAGTCTCGTCTGGCCGCTGCTGGACACCATCGACGCCAGTGCCGGCGAGCCGTGGTGCGCGGTGCTCGCGACCCACCTCGGCGCGGGGAGCGACGAGGCCGGCGCCGTCCACCGGCGTGGCCGTCGGTACGCGGTGGCCCGCCGCCTGGCCGGACTGTTCGCCGACTACGCCGCCCAACGCCCGGGGCTGCTCGCCGACTGGGCGGCCGGCCGGGACACCGACGGGTTCGGCGAGGACTTGCCGCCGGATCTCGAGTGGCAGCCGGAACTGTGGCGTCGCACCCGCGCGCGGATCCCCGGCGCCGATCCGGTGCACCGGCTGCGGACCGCCGAGGTGGACCCGGGATCGGCACTCCCGCAGCGGGTGTCACTGTTCGGTCCGACCCGCCTGCCCGCGGCCCATCTCGACCTCCTCGACCGGCTCGCGCAGGACCGTGACGTGCATCTGTGGCTGCCGCACCCGTCCCCGGCGCTGTGGGGGCGCATCGCCGCGACCGACCTGCCCGGCGTGATCCGCCGCGACGCCGACCCGACGATCCTGACACCCGAGCACCCGCTGCTGTCCTCCCTCGGCCGGGACGCCCGGGAGCTGCAGTTGACGCTGGCCGGCCGGCCGGCGGTCGACCGTCACCACCCCGCCGCCGCCCCGCCGGACACGTTGCTCGGCCGTCTGCAGGCGGACCTGCGCGACGACCGCCGCCCGAGCGGACGACGCCCGCTGGACCCGGCCGACCGGAGCGTGCAGGTGCACGCCTGCCACGGCCCCGCCCGGCAGGTGGACGTCCTGCGGGAGGTGCTGGTCGGGCTACTGGCCGCCGATCCCACCCTGGAACCGCGCGACGTGCTCGTCATGTGTCCGGACATCGAGGTCTACGCCCCGCTGGTCGCGGCCGCCTTCGGGCTCGCCGACCTCGGTGAGGACGGTCATCCGGCGCACCGGCTACGGGTGCGGCTGGCCGATCGCGCACTGGTGCAGACCAACCCGCTGCTGGCGACGGTCGCGATGCTGCTGGAACTGGCCGACGCCCGGGTGACCGCGTCGCAACTGCTGGACCTGGCCGCGTGGCCACCGGTGCGACGGCGGTTCCGCTTCACCGACGACGACCTGGAGACCGTCGCCCGCTGGACGGCGGAGTCCGGTGTGCGGTGGGGTCTGGACGCGGCGCACCGGCAGCCCTTCGGGCTGGCGCAGTTCCCGCAGGGCACCTGGCGGGCGGGCCTGGACCGTGTGCTGCTCGGCGCCACGATGGCCGACGAGGGCGGATGGCTCGGGCTGGCGCTGCCGGTGGACGACGTGGGCAGCGGCGACGTCGACCTCGCCGGGCGGCTCGCCGAACTGGTCCACCGGCTGCACCTGGCGGTCGACCTGATGCAGGGCCCGAAGCCGGTCACCGGCTGGCTCGATGTGCTGGCGACGGCGGTCGCCTCGCTCACCGCGGTGAGTGACGACGACTCCTGGCAGCAGGGCGAACTCGACCGGGAGTTCGCCGACATCGCCGCGGGCGCGGGACCTGATCCGCAGACGCCGCTGCGGCTGCCGGACGTGCGGGCGTTGCTCGCCGGTCGGCTCGGCGGTCGTCCCACCCGGGCCAACTTCCGCACCGGCAACCTCACCGTCTGCACGATGGTCCCGATGCGCTCGGTCCCGCACCGGGTGGTGTGCCTGATCGGGCTGGACGACGGGGTGTTCCCCCGCGCCGCCCACCCCGACGGCGACGACGTGCTCGCCCGCGACCCCGTCGTCGGGGAACGCGACCGACGCGGGGAGGACCGGCAGCTGCTCCTGGACGCGCTGCTCGCCGCGACCGAGACGGTCGTGATCACCTACACCGGCGCCGACGAGCGGACCGGCGCCGTCCGGCCCCCGTCGGTGCCCATCGGAGAGCTGCTGGACACCCTGGACGACGCCGCCGTCACCGCCGACGGCGCACCGGCGCGAGCGCAGGTCCTGGTGCGGCACCCGTTGCAGCCCTTCGACCTGCGCAACGTCATCCCCGGGCGGCTCGGTGTCCCCGGACCGTTCAGCTACGACCCGGCCGTGCTCGCCTCCGCCCGGGCGGTGGCCGGACCACGCGAGTCGACACCCCTCTTCCTCCCGCAGCCGCTGCCCGACGTGCCGCCGGGCGACCTCGACCTCGACCGGTTGACGGCGATGCTGATCAACCCGGCGCGCGGCTTCCTGCGGCAACGCCTGGACGTGGCGGTGCGGTTCGAGGAGAGCGACCCGTCCGACGCGCTGCCCGTCGAACTGGACGCGCTGCAGCAGTGGGCCATCGGCGACCGGTTGCTGCGTGACCGGCTGGCCGGGCAGGACCAGGACGCCACCCGCCAGGCGGAGTGGCGACGCGGGACCCTCCCGCCGGGCCCGCTGGGCCAGCGGATCCTGGGCACCGTGATGGCCGACGTCGACCCGCTGGTCAACGCCACGGCCGGGCTGCGGGCGGCCGAACGCGGCGGCGTGGACATCGAGGTCGTCTTCGGGGACCGGCGGTTGACCGGAACGGTCAGCGGCATCCACGACACCACGCTGGTCACCATCGGCTACAGCCGACTCGGACCGAAGGCCCGCCTGCAGGCGTGGGTCCAGCTGATGGCCCTGACCGTCGCGCACCCGACCACCGACTGGACCGCGGCGACCGTCGGCCGGGGGTCGAACGGGCCCGAGCAGTCGACCCTCGGGCCGGTCGACCCCGGCCTCGCCCGGGAGGTGCTCGCCCAGCTCGTCGACCTCCACGACCGGGCCATGCGCGCCCCGCTGCCGCTCCCGCTCAAGACCGGGGCGGCCTACGCCGAGCAGCGGTTCCGCCGCCGCAGCCCCGAGGACGCGCTGAACCTGGCCCGGCTGAAGTGGGTCTCGGACACCTTCCCCGGTGAGGACGCCGACCCCGCGTTCGTCCGGATCTGGGGACCGGCGGCGCCGTTCGCCGAGATCCACCGTGAGTTGTCCCGACCCGACGAGCACTGGATGCGCGAGCCGTCCCGGTTCGGTGAACTGGCGGTGCGGTTGTGGTTCCCGCTGCTGACCGTCGAACGGCGGGAGTCGCTGTGAACCCCTTCGACCTGTGCGGCGACCTCCCCACCGGCACCACCGTCCTCGAGGCCAGTGCCGGCACCGGCAAGACCCACACCGTCGGCGCGCTGGTCGCGCGCTACGTCGCCGAGGGGCACGCCCGGCTGCACGAACTGCTGGTCGTCACCTTCGGTCGCGCCGCCAGCCAGGAGCTGCGGGAACGGGTCCGCGGGCAGCTGGTCGCCGCCGAACGCGGTCTCGCCGACCCGGCGGCCGCGCGACGCGGCGACGACGAGCTGCTCCGACTGCTCGCCGACGTCGACGAGGCCGAGGTGCGCCGCCGCCGCCGCCGGCTGGCCACCGCACTGGCCGACTTCGACAGCGCGACCATCGCCACCACCCACCAGTTCTGCCAGCAGGTGCTGACCGGTCTCGGGGTCGCCGGCGACACCGAACCGCACGCCCGGCTGGTGGAGGACCTCGACGAGCTCGTCGTCGAGGTCGTGGACGACCTGTACATCCGCGGCTTCGGACACGCCCGGGCCGACGTCCCGCCGTTCGACTACGCCGAGGCGCTGACCCTCGGGCGCGCCGCCATCAACGACCCGGCGACCCGGCTGGAGCCGGCCGACGCCGACCCCACCAGTCCGGCCGGGCTACGGCGGCGGTTCGCCGTCGGGGTGCGCAAGGAGGTCGACCGGCGGAAGCAGGACCGCGGCATCCTCGGCTACGACGACCTGCTCAGCCGGTTGTCGGCGGTGCTCGGGCCCGAGCACCGGGCGGCGCGGGAACGGATGCGGGCCCGGTGGCGCTACGTCCTGGTCGACGAGTTCCAGGACACCGACCCGGTGCAGTGGGAGGTGCTGAGCCTGGCGTTCGCCGGCGCCTCGACCCTGATCCTCATCGGCGACCCGAAACAGGCCATCTACGCCTTCCGCGGCGGCGACATCGCCACCTACCTCGCGGCCGCGGCGGAGGCGGCGCAGCAGTCGACACTGGGCCGGAACTTCCGCAGCGACGGCCCGCTGATCGACAGCCTGCAGGTACTGCTCGGCGAGGCCGCCCTCGGCGACGAACGCATCGTGGTGCGGCCGGTGGTCGCCCACCACACCGGCTCCCGGCTGGCCGGCGCGCCCCGTCCGGCGCCCTGCCGACTCCGGGTCATCCGACGCGAACAGTTCGGGGAGACCGGCAACGCCCGGCTGCCGGTGGCCAAGGTCCGGCCGTTCGTCGCCAAGGACCTCGCCATCGACATCGAGGCGTTGCTCGGCTCCGGCGCCACCTTCGACGGGCAGCCGCTGGTCGCCGGCCAGATCGCCGTGCTGGTCGCCACCCACGCGCAGACCGCCCTGGTCCAGCGGGCGCTGCACGCCCGTGGCATCCCGGCGGTGATCGCCGGCAGCGGCAGCGTCTTCGACACCCCGGCCGCCGACGAATGGCTCGTCCTGCTGGAGGCGCTGGAGCAGCCGCACCGCTCCGACCGGGTCCGCGCCGCCGCCCTCACCCCGTTCCTCGGCCGTACCGCCACCGAGCTCGCCACCACCGGAGACCGGTTGACCGACGAGTACGGGGCACTGCTGCGGCAGTGGGCCGATCTCGTCACCCGCCGCGGGGTCGCGGCGCTGCTGGAGACGGTGTCGGAACTGGGCCTGGGCGAGCGGGTGCTGCGCCGCACCGACGGGGAGCGTCGACTGACCGACCTGCGCCACGTCGGGCAGGCCCTGCACGCCGCCGCCGTCGAGGACGGACTCGGGCTCGCCGCTCTCGTCGAATGGCTGCAGGGCCGGCGCACCGAGGCCGCCCGGGACACCGCGACCGAGCGCACCCGCCGGCTGGAGAGCGACGCGGCCGCCGTCCAGGTACTGACGCTGCACGCCAGCAAAGGCCTGCAGTACCCGGTCGTCTACCTGCCGTTCGCCTTCGACCGCTGGGTCGGCGAACCCGGCATCCTGCTGCTGCACGACGACCGGGGCGAGCGGGTCCTGGACGTGGGCGGGGCGGGCTCGGTCGGCCGCCCCGATCGGGAGCGGCGGGCGGCGGCGGAGGCGGCCGGTGAGTCCCTGCGGCTGTTCTACGTCGGCGTCACCCGCGCCCAGAGCCAGGTGGTGCTGTGGTGGGCGCCGACCGCCAACACCTGGGCGTCCGCGCTGCACCGGCTGATCTTCGGCCGCACCCCCGGCCAGCCGGCGGTCCCCGACACCGCACCCGCCGTCGGTGACGTCGAGGCGCACCAGCGCTTCGCGAGCCTGGCCGCCGCGGGGGGACCGGCCGTCGAGCCGGCGGTGTTCGTCGACCTGCCCCCCACGCCGCCGGCGCCGGAGGACCTGCCGCCGCTGCAGGTCGGCCGGTTCGCCCGCGAGCTCGACCTGACCTGGCGACGCACGTCCTACAGCGCCCTGTCGGCGGCCGCCGACCACGCCCCCGGGGTGACCGCCGAAGCGTCGGCGGTGACCAGCGAACCCGAGACCGGTGAACGGGCCGACGAGGACCTGCCCGTCCTCGCCCTGCCCGACGTCCCGCCGACGGACGACCTGCCGTCTCCGATGGCCGCCCTGCCCAAGGGCACCGGCTTCGGCACGCTCGTGCACGCCGTGCTCGAGCACGCCGATCCGATGGCGCCCGACCTGGCCGCGGAACTCCTGGCGCGCTGCCGGGACGAGGTCGCCCGGCGGCCCGGTCTCGTCGAGCCGGAGGCGCTCGCCGCGGCCCTGCTGCCGGTGCTGCGCACCCCGCTCGGCGCCCTCGCCGACGGACGCACGCTGGCCGACATCGGGTTGTCCGACCGGCTCGCCGAGCTCGACTTCGAGCTGCCGCTCGCCGGGGGTGACCACAGCGACACCGAGCTCACCCTCGCCGAGCTCGCCCCGCTGCTGCGCCGGCACCTGACCGCCGACGACCCGCTGCGCGGCTACGCCGACCGGCTCGCCTCGCCCGAGCTCGGCGGCCAACGGCTGCGCGGCTACCTCACCGGGAGCCTGGACCTGGTCGTCCGGCTGCCCGGGCCCCGCTACCTGGTCGCCGACTACAAGACCAACTGGCTCGGCGAGGGGCCCGACACCCCGCTCACCGCGCGGCACTACC
>JBQGEH010000362.1:0-6301 GCA_052039515.1 Nakamurella sp.
ACCCGTTCGCCGTCGATCGTGCACTCCAGCCGGCCCGGGTAGAACGACAGGTAGCCGGTGATGTCACGGAACGGCGCCGTCGGGTGCTCGTAGCTCCATCCGACCCGCGGCAGCACGGTGCCGTCCCCGCCGGTCACGTCCCAGTAGGTCGCGGCTCCCTTCCACTCGCACACCGAGCCCGGACCGTCGGCGCGACGGACGGCGCCTTCGGCGATCGCGGTCGGCGGCAGGTACCAGGTCGGCGGGTGGCTGGTCTCCAGCACCCGGAAAGCCTCGGTGGTGCGGGCGATCTCACGCCCGGACAACCGGACGACGACCAGCCGGGTGGACGGCTCCAGGCGCGGCGGGCGGGGGTAGTCCCACACCGACTCCTGGCCGGGGCCGGGCTCGACGCGCTGCGGGTGACGGGGGCTCATCGGCCCATTCTGCGCGCGCGCCGCGCGGTGGTGCCGCGGCGCTGTCACACGAGCGTGGCCGGACCCGGCGGGCGTCGGGGCCTGCAGAGCCCTCCGACCTCGACACTCGCCAGGACGGCGGTGGATGTGTACGGTCACATCCAGCCCCGCACCGTCCGCGGGGCCGGACGGCCCCGTCCCGGATCGGCATCGGAAGAACTCCAGGCTCGTGACCGTCGACTCCAGCGCCGAGCGCGCACCGAACATCCGCGATGTCGCGCGGCTGGCCGGGGTGTCGTACCAGACGGTCTCGCGGGTGCTCAACGATTCGCCGAGCCTGCGACCGGAGACCCGGCAGCGGGTGTTGGACGTCATCGACGAGATCGGCTACCGGCCCAACCAGGCGGCGCGGGCGTTGGTGACCAGCAAGTCGCAGAGCATCGGCGTGCTGATCGCCACCCGGGCCGCGACCTACGGCGTGCAGACCATGATGTTCGCGATCGAGGCCGCCGCCCGCGACGCCGGCTACGGCATCACCGTGGCCACCACCCAGAGCGACGACCAGTCGGTACGGGCTGCCATCGACCAGCTCTCGGGCCAGGCGGTGGAGGCGGTGGTGGTGGTCGCGCCGCAGGTCAGGGTGTTCGACCTGCTCGCCGAGGTGCGGTTGCGCATCCCCTGCGTGCTGCTCGACTCGACCCGCCGTGACCAGGTGCGCAGCATCGCCGTCGACCAGTTCGAAGGGGCACGGCTGGCCACCCGCCACCTCATCGGTCTCGGCCACCGACGCATCCTGCACATCGCCGGACCGCGGGACTGGATCGAGGCCGAGGAGCGGATGCAGGGGTACCTGCGCGAACTCGACGACGCCGAACTCATCGTCGAGCCACCCATCCTGGGCGACTGGACCGCCGACTTCGGCTACCGGGCCGGCCGGGAGCTGGTCAACCGGCACGACTTCACCGCGGTGTTCTGCTCCAGCGACCTGATGGCGCTCGGGCTGCTGCACGCCTTCCGGGAGGGCGGGGTGCGGGTGCCGGGTGACATCAGCGTCATCGGCTTCGACGACGTCCCCGAGGCCGCGCACTACTGGCCGCCGTTGACCACCATCCGGCAGGACTTCGCCGAGGTCGGCCGCCGCGCGGTGGGCCTCATCCTGTCCGAACTCGCAGGTGAGCCGCATCCGCCGGCCCCGCCGATCCGCCCGCAGCTGGTCCTCCGGTCGTCCACCGGAGCGCCCGGTGCACCGCAGTTGACATAGGTCACACACGGAGTTAACTTGATCCGGTCATGTGACCGGTCACATGTACCAGAGCCGCCGCGCAGCAGAATCCCCGTCTGATCCGTGCCCGGCCCGACAGTGACGTCGACGTCAGAGGAGATCGCGTGAATCGCACGCTGCGCCTTCTCGTCCCGGACGGCGGTGAGTGCCGTGGCTGACACCGCCACCACCGCCACCGCCGGGACGAACGCTCCGCCCATTCTCGAGATGCGTTCCATCACCAAGGAGTTCCCGGGTGTCCGCGCCCTGTCCGAGGTCTCGCTGACCGTCCGGGCCGGCGAGGTGCACGCGATCTGCGGTGAGAACGGCGCCGGCAAGTCCACCCTGATGAAGGTGCTGTCCGGGGTGTACCCGCACGGCACCTACGAGGGTGACATCGTCTACCAGGGCGAGGTGATGCGCTTCAAGGACATCCGCTCCAGCGAGGCCGCCGGCATCGTCATCATCCACCAGGAGCTCGCTCTCATCCCGGAGCTCTCGATCACCGAGAACATCTTCCTCGGCAACGAGCCGTCGAAGTTCGGCGTCATCAACTGGTCGGAGGCCAAGCGCCGCACCATCGACCTGCTGGCCCGGGTGGGGCTGTCCGACGACCCGGACACCCAGATCAAGTCCATCGGCGTCGGCAAGCAGCAGCTGGTGGAGATCGCCAAAGCGCTCAACAAGTCGGTCAAGCTGCTCATCCTCGACGAGCCGACCGCGGCGCTGAACGAGTCGGACTCCCAGCACCTGCTCGACCTGATCCGCGGTCTGCAGGGCAAGGGCATCAGCTCGATCATCATCAGCCACAAGCTCAACGAGATCGAGCAGATCGCCGACTCCATCACCATCATCCGTGACGGCAAGTCGGTCGAGACGCTGGACGTGAAAGCCGGTGGTGTGGACGAGGACCGGATCATCCGCGGGATGGTCGGCCGCTCGCTCGGCAGCCGCTTCCCCGACCACACCCCGCACATCGGCGACACCCTGTTCGAGGTGCGCGACTGGACGGTGCAGCACCCGCTCGCCCACGAGCGGCTGGTCTGCAAGGGCTCCAGCTTCAAGGTCCGGCGCGGCGAGATCGTCGGCTTCGCCGGCCTCATGGGCGCCGGTCGCACCGAACTCGCGATGAGCATCTTCGGACGGTCCTACGGCCAGTGGATCTCGGGCACCGTCTACAAGGACGGCAAGGAGATCCAGCTGCGGACGGTGTCCGAGGCCATCAGTCACGGGCTGGCCTACGTCAGCGAGGACCGCAAGGTCCTCGGCCTGAACCTGCTCGACGACATCAAGCGCGCGACCGTCTCCGCGGCGCTGCCCAAGATCTCCAAGGGCGGGGTGGTCGACGCGGTCGAGGAGTACCGGGTCGCCGAGAGCTACCGGAAGAGCCTGCGCACCAAGGCACCCACGGTCAACGAGGGCGTGTCCAAGCTGTCCGGCGGCAACCAGCAGAAGGTCGTGCTGGCCAAGTGGATGTTCACCGACCCGGACCTGCTGATCCTCGACGAGCCCACCCGCGGTATCGATGTCGGCGCCAAGTACGAGATCTACGGCATCATCCAGCGGCTCGCCGACGAGGGGAAGGGCGTCATCGTCATCTCCTCCGAGCTGCCGGAGCTGCTCGGCCTGTCCGACCGGATCTACACGCTGTTCGAGGGTGCGATCACCAGCGAGCTGACCGCCGCCGAGGCCAACCCCGAGACGTTGATGAAGTTCATGACCTCCACCAAGAAAGAAAGTGTCCGAGCATGAACGTGATCGCAGACGTCAAGCGCATCTTCGGCGGCAGTGGCCGTCAGTTCGGCATGGTGTTCACGCTCTTCGCGATCATCGTGCTGTTCCAGATCCTCACCGACGGGCTGACTCTCACCCCGGGCAACCTGATCAACGTCATCACCCAGTACTCCTACATCCTGATCCTGGCCATCGGCATGGTCATGGTCATCATCGCCGGGCACATCGACCTGTCGGTGGGCTCGGTGGCCGCCTTCACCGGCATCATCGTGGCCAAGGTGATGCGTGACGCCGACGTCGGCTGGCCGGTCGGCATCCTGCTCGGCCTGGCCATCGGCGCGCTGATCGGTGTGTGGCAGGGCTTCTGGGTCGCCTACGTCGGCGTCCCGGCGTTCATCGTCACGCTCGCCGGCATGCTCATCTTCCGTGGCGGCAACCAGTTCATCGGTGACTCGACCAGCGTCCCGGTGCCGGCGTCCTTCGCCAAGATCGGCGGCGGGTACCTGCCCGAGATCGGCCCGGACACCGGCTACAACAACCTGACCGTGCTGCTCGGCCTGGTCGTCGTGGTGGCGATCGTGTGGCGCGAGTGGAAGTCGCGTCGGACGCAGGCCGGCCTCGGCGCCGATGTGCCGCCGGTGTGGGTCACGATCACGCGGATGGTGCTGCTGGGCGGTGTCGCCGGCTACGCCTTCCTGCTGTTCGCCAGCGGCCGTCCCGGCACCGGCTTCCCGATCTCGGGCTGCATCCTGCTCGCGCTGGTCGTCTTCTACAGCTTCGTCATGAACAGCTCGATCTTCGGTCGCCACATCTACGCCGTCGGCGGCAACTCGCACGCCGCGGAGCTGTCCGGGGTGAAGAGCAAGAAGGTCAACTTCTTCGTCATGTTCAACATGTCCGTGCTGGCCGCGCTGGCCGGGATGATCTTCGTGGCACTGTCCTTCGCGTCCGGTCCGCAGGACGGCAACGGCTGGGAGCTCGACGCCATCTCGGCCGTGTTCATCGGTGGCGCCGCCGTGTCCGGTGGCATCGGCACCGTGATCGGTTCCATCGTCGGTGGTCTCGTGATGGCCTTCCTGTCCAACGGCCTCTCGCTGCTGGGTGTCGGTTCCGACCGCGTCCAGATCATCAAGGGCCTCGTGCTGCTCGCCGCGGTCGGTGTCGACGTCTACAACAAGACCCGCGGCCGCGCCTCGATCATCGGGCTGATGATGGCCCGCTTCACCAAGCAGGAGGAGGTGAAGGACGCCTCCGTGGGCCACACCACCAAGCCGTGACCCTGCCGCCGTCGTGTCGTGACCCCGGGTCGGGACCGTCGGTACCGAGCACCATTTCGCAGTTCCCGCACCACCCCGTCGTAGTCCCCTAGGAAAGTGGATCCCATGCGCAGAATCACCCAGGCCGCCACCGCGGTCGTCGCCGCCTCGCTGCTGGCGCTGACCGCCTGCGGCAGCGGCCGCAACGCCGACACCAGCACCACCTCCGGCTCCGCCGCCGGTTCGTCCGGTGCGGCCGCCGGCGGCTTCCCGGCCGGCTCGGTCGTCGGTGTCGCGCTGCCCAGCAAGACCTCGGAGAACTGGGTCCTCGCCGGTCAGCTGTTCACCGACGACCTCACCGCCGCCGGCTTCACCCCGGACGTCCAGTACGCCGCGGCGTCGGGCACCGTCGCCGACCAGCAGGCCCAGATCTCGTCCATGGTCACCAAGGGCGCGAAGGTCATCATCATCGGCGCCGCCGACGGCAGCCAGCTGACCACCCAGGTCGCCGCGGCCAAGGCCGCCGGTGCCACCGTCATCGCCTACGACCGGCTGATCCTCAACACCCCGGACGTCGACTACTACGTCGCGTACGACAACAAGAAGGTCGGCAACCTGCAGGGCCAGGCCCTGCTGGACGGCATGAAGGCCAAGAAGGCCACCGGCCCGTGGAACATCGAGCTGTTCTCCGGCTCGCCGGACGACGCCAACGCCCCGGTGTTCTTCAACGGCGCGATGGAGATCCTGCAGCCGGCCATCGACAGCGGTGACGTCGTCGTCGGCTCCGGCCAGACCGACATCAGCCAGACCGCGACCGACGGCTGGAAGGCCGAGAACGCGCAGCGCCGCATGGACAACCTGCTGACCAGCACCTACACCAGCAAGGAGCTCGACGGCGTGCTGTCGCCGAACGACACCCTGGCGCGGGCGATCATCACCTCCGTGCAGAACGCCGGCAAGCCGGTCCCGGTCGTCACCGGTCAGGACTCCGAGGTCGAGTCGGTCAAGTCGATCATGGCCGGCGTGCAGTACTCCACCATCAACAAGGACACCCGCGCGCTGGTCAAGGCGGCCGTCCAGATGGCCACCGACCTGAGCCAGGGCAAGGCGCCTGAGGCCCCCAACACCACCGAGTACAACAACGGTGTGAAGGTCGTCCCGGCCCAGCTGCTCGACCCGGTCATCGTCACCAAGGAGAACGCGGCCGAGGCGTACGCCAACGACCCGACCCTGGAGCCGTTGACCAAGTAGTTCCCCGCAGCACAGCGACACCGACAGGTCCCCGGCTCCCCGCCGGGGGCCTGTCGGCGTTCCGGGTCGGTCAGGCGACGCGGAAGACCGGCCAGCCGATCTCGGTGCGCCACGCGGCCACCTCCGGCGTGACGCGCGGCCCCACCCGGTACACCTCCCGCACCGGTCCGGCCATCGCCATGGCGTTACGCACCACCCAGGTGCCGAGTTGGCCGTAGGTGACGTCGATACCGTCGTGCTCACCGACGTGGGTGGCCACCGCCAGCTCGGCGGCGGGCAGGACGAGGGGGCGCACCCGGCCCCGGCGCGGCGGGTCGGCCGTCGTGCGGTGCACGAGGACGTGACCGTGGCCCTCCTCGAAGAGGGCGTTGTCGTAGACGCCGCCGGGCGGCCCGACCGGCTCG
>JBQGEH010000363.1:0-10674 GCA_052039515.1 Nakamurella sp.
GCTTCCGGGGGTGGTCGTGGGCGGCGGACGCGCCCGCACCGACGACTTCACCGGGGGGGATCGCCGCGACCTCGCCGTTCACCCGGTGCACCTCGTCGTCGGCGTGCCGCAGCCGGGGTGCGGCCTCGACGAAGGGCTCCAGGTTGATCCGGCCCTTCTCGGGCAGCAGGACCGACGGCTCGGCCAGCGCGGTCAGGTCGACCAGCGGCGGCAGCACCTGGGTGGACAGGTCGTCGACGGTGGTGGCGATGGTGCGCACTGCGGCCAGGTCGGCGCCGACGAACGGCAGATGGGTGGCCAGCCGGTACACCGGGTCGTCGACCGCGCCGCGGGCCCGCCCCGCCTCCTCCTGCAGGGTCGCCACCGCCGGGCGCAGCGCGTCGGCACCCCCGTCGAGCAGCGCGGCGGCGTCCAGGTCCAGGTCGGCCGCGATGGTCGCGCGGGCGTCGGTCAGCGCCGAGTACGCCTGCCAGCTGCGGAACGCGACCCAGCCGGCCAGCACGACCAGCACGAGGACGCCCCCGGCCACCCACCGCCACCAGCGCCGACCGGGACGGGACGGCCCGTCCGGGGTCGGCTCGACGGGATCGTCGAACCCGTGCGACTGGTTCGGTTGACCCGGCTGCATACGGGGAACGGTACTGGTCACAACGCGGTGGATGTCACGGACAGTCCCGAATGGCTCACGGTGAGTCCCTAGGCGCCGCGAGGACCGTCAGAGGAGACGCGATGACTGCACCGCAGAGCACCCCGGACGAGAACGACACCACCGGCGGCGAGGTCCCGAACCCGGACACCGGCGCCGGCATCGGCGCGAGCGACGAGCCGAACACCATGGAGCCGGAGGAGAACCCGGAGGCGGTCGACCTGCCCACGGAGTGACCTCGCCGGGCCGGGACCGTGGCGGACACGCCGGTCCCGGTCCGTCCGGTCCGTCCGGCTGGCACCATCGCAGGGTGCGCACCTCGTCCCGTCTCCTGACCGTCCTGCTCGCCGCCGCCCTGGTGACGACGGCCTGCACCAGCCGGCTCGACGGCCGGGCGGCCCCCGACAGCAGCGGGGCGGCCGACCCGGCGCTGCCGTCGATCACCGTGCCGTCGAACGGTTCCGGCGCCCCGGGGGCGACCCCGGCCACCAGCGGCCCGATCGAGGGTGAGATCCCGCGGCCCACCCCCGGCGGCAGCGGCGCCGGCACCATCCCGCCGGAGCTCGCGGAGTTCTACACCCAGGAGCTGACCTGGAGCGGGTGCGAGGCGTTCAACGACAACGCCGACCTCGACGAGTACTTCGCCGCCCCCGGGCTGGAGTGCACCAACCTCATCGTGCCGCTGGACTACGCCGACCCCGGCGGGCCGACGATCAGCCTGGCCGTCATCCGGGCCGCCGCCACCGGTACGTCCGCGGGCGCCGTGCAGATCAACCCCGGCGGACCGGGAGCGTCCAGCCTCACCACGGTGGCCGCCATCGCCGCCCAGGGGAGCGCCGCCGAGCTGCAGAAGACCTACGACCTCGTCGGCTTCGACACCCGGGGCGTGGGTGCCTCCCGGCCGCAGGTGCAGTGCCTCACCGACGCGCAGACCGACGCCGCCCGCGCCGCCAACGACCGCACCACCACCCCGGAGGGCATCGCCGCCATCGACGCGAGCGTCACCGAGTTCGTCGACGCCTGCGTGGCCAACACCGGCAGGGACGCCGGCATCGACGGCACCACCTTCCTGGAGAACATCGGCACCGCCAGCACGGTCAAGGACATGGACGTGCTGCGCTCGGCCCTCGGCGAGGAGAAGCTGACCTACCTGGGCTTCTCCTACGGCACCCTGCTCGGTTCGGTCTACGCCGGGGAGTTCCCCGGTGACGTCCGCGCGATGGTGCTCGACGGTGCGGTCGACCCCAACGCCGACCCCGACCAGGAGCTCATCGACCAGAACGCCGGCTTCCAGGGTGCGTTCGAGGCGTTCGCCGCCTGGTGCGCACAGCAGGCCAGCTGCCCGCTGTCCGGCGACCCGCAGCAGGCCACCGCCGACTTCCAGGCGCTGACCCGGCCGCTGCTGGACACCCCGCTGGAGCTGAAGGACGGGCGGGTGCTCACCTTCGACGACGCCACGACCGGGCTCGCGTCGGCGCTGTACTCCCAGCAGCTGTGGCCGACGCTGCGCACCGCGCTGATCAATCTGGCCGGTGGGGACGGCTTCCTGCTGATGGCGCTGGCCGACCAGTACCTCGACCGGGACTCCGAGGGCCACTACTCGACCTCGCAGAACGTCTTCACCGCCGTCCGGTGCGTGGACTCGCCGCGCCGGCCCGCCGACGACACCGACACCACGGTCGTGGAGAAGGCCACCGCCGCAGCGCCCGTCTTCGACAGCGGCGACCCGATCGTGGCCACCGCCGACACCTGCAGCCGCTGGCCCGGCACCACCACCCTGGACGCCGACGTCACCGCCGCCCCCGACCTGCCGACGCTGGTCGTCATCTCCACCACCGGTGACCCGGCGACCCCGTACGCCGCCGGCGAGCAGCTCGCGAAACTGCTGAACGCCCGACTGATCACGGTCGAGGGGGACCAGCACACGGCCTATCTCGGCGGCATCGCCTGCGTCGACGACGCGGTGGACGCCTACCTGACCGACCTCACCCTGCCCAGGGAGGGCCTGGTCTGCCCCTGACCGGGCCCTGACCGGCCCCTGACCGCTCCTGCCCTAGGGTGAACGGCATGGATCGCCAGCGTCAGTTCGTCCTGCGCACCCTCGAGGAGCGCGACATCCGGTTCGTGCGGTTGTGGTTCACCGACGTGCTGGGATACCTGAAGAGCGTGGCGGTCGCCCCGGCCGAACTCGAGGGCGCGTTCAACGAGGGCATCGGCTTCGACGGGTCCTCCGTCGAGGGCTTCGCCCGCGTCTACGAGTCCGACATGGTGGCCAAGCCCGACCCGGCCACCTTCCAGGTGCTCCCCTGGGAGACCGACGGCGGCCGGGTGTACTCGGCCCGCATGTTCTGCGACATCGCGATGCCCGACGGGTCGCCGTCCTGGGCCGACCCGCGGCACGTGCTGCGCCGGGTGATGGCCGACGCCGCCGCGATGGGCTTCACCTGTTACGTGCACCCGGAGATCGAGTTCTTCCTGCTCAAGGACCTGCCGCAGGACGGCTCGTCACCGGAACCGGCCGACTCCGGGGGCTTCTTCGACCAGGCCTCGCACGACGCCGCGCCGCACTTCCGCCGCCGCGCCATCGAGAGCCTCGAGGCGATGGGCATCTCGGTCGAGTTCTCGCACCACGAGGGCGCCCCGGGTCAGCAGGAGATCGACCTGCGCTACGCCGACGCCTTGACCATGGCCGACAACATCATGTCGTTCCGGTACGTCATCAAGGAGGTCGCCATCACCCAGGGGGTCCGGGCGACCTTCATGCCCAAGCCCTTCGCCGACCAGCCGGGATCGGCCATGCACACCCACTTCTCGCTGTTCGAGGGGGAGAGCAACGCGTTCTACGACCCCGAGGACCCGTACCAGATGTCGGCCACCGGCAAGGCCTTCCTGGCCGGGGTGCTCAAGCACGCGCCGGAGTACACCGCGGTGACCAACCAGTGGGTCAACTCCTACAAGCGGCTGGTGCTCGGCGGCGAGGCACCGACCACCGTCTGCTGGGGTCAGGCCAACCGGTCGGCCCTGGTCCGGGTGCCGAACTACTCCCCGGGCAAAGCGTCCAGCCAGCGCATCGAGGTCCGCTCGCCGGACTCCTCGACGAACCCGTACCTGATGTTCGCGGTCATCATCGCGGCCGGATTGCGCGGCATCAAGCACAACTACCCGCTGCCCGCGCCCGCCGAGGACGACGTGTGGTCGCTGTCGGACGCCGAGCGGCGCGCCATGGGCTACGTCGACCTGCCGGGTTCGCTGGGGCTGGCGGTGGAGGAGATGGAGCGCTCGGAGTTCATCGCCGAGACGCTGGGCGAGCACGTCTACGACTTCTTCCTGCGGAACAAGAAGGCCGAGTGGGAGGCCTACCGCCGGCAGGTCACCCCCTACGAGCTGGGCCGCTACCTGGGTCTCTGAGCTAGGACGCGAAGACCCCCGGACGGCGGTGCCGTCCGGGGGTCTTCGTCGGTCCGGAGTGGTGTCAGTCGACCGCGTCGCCGGGCCGCAGCCGGGCCCGCGGGGCGCGGAAGCGGCGGGGCAGCATCGCCCGGTTGAAGGCGTAGTAGCCCAGCGCCGAACCCTTGGTCGAGATGCCGGTCGGGTCGCCCTTGGGGAACTTCTCCCGCACCCGGCGGCTGACCTGACGGCCCAGCACGATCGAGTCGGCGAGCGCGGCCAGGATGACCACCAGCATCAGCAGCATGCCGTACACCTGCAGCACCGGCGACAGCGTCGACATCACGAACGAGAAGATCAGCACCGGCAGCAGCAGCCCGGTGATGTTGCGGCGGGCGTCCACCACGTCACGGACGTAGCGGCGGACCGGGCCACGGTCGCGGGGGAGCACGGCCGAGTCGTCGCCGCGCATCATCCGCTCGCGGCGGGAGGCGGCCGCGGCCTTGCGCTCCTCCTTGGTCATCGGCGTGCCGCCGACGGTCTTGGCGCGCTTGAACGCCTCCCGCTGGGTCATCGGGGGCGGGGGCACCGGGCCCCGGTGCGGCGTCTTCTGCCGCTGCTTCGGCGTGGGGGCACCCTTGCCGACCACCGGCCCGGCCGGCGCGGCGGTCTCCACCGCCGCGGGGGTGGTGACCGCGGGCTTCCTGCTGAAGATGCTCACCCGCCCAGCTTAACGGCCGAGCGGGATGGGCCACAGTCCCGCGGATCCGTCCCGCGCGCGTGGCATCATCGAAGGGCGCACCGGCGTTGCACCAGGTGTGCGCTGATCGCAGCGCCGCCCGACCCACCTCCGCACGGTGCCGCGCAGACCATGCGCGACCACAGCACGACCTCAGACAAGGGGAAGCCCATGACGACCGCCGAGACCGCCACGCCCGCCGGCGACCAGGTCACCACCGCTCCGTCCCACGGCGCCATCCTGACCCCCAGCGCCGCGGCCAAGGCCCGCGCCCTGCTCGAGCGGGAGGGCAACCCGGAGATGGTGCTGCGCATCGCCGTGCAGCCGGGTGGCTGCTCCGGCCTGCGCTACGAGCTGTTCTTCGACGACCGCACGCTGGACGGCGACGCGGTCGTGGAGTTCGACACCGTGGGCCTGGCCATCGACCGGATGAGCAAGCCCTACCTCGACGGCGCCACCATCGACTTCGTCGACACCATCGAGAAGCAGGGCTTCACCATCGACAACCCCAACGCGGGCAACTCCTGCGCCTGCGGGGACTCGTTCCACTGAGTTCCCCGCGGCGGTGTTCCTGCCGCTGATCACCGTCTGCGACGGCCCGTCGGGATCCTTCCCGGCGGGCCGTCGTCGTGCGTGGGGTATCTCGCACCGTGACACACTCCAGACATCCGGTGTCCACCGGCTGTTTCCCCGACGTCCGTGGAGGACCCCGTGACCGTTGTCGTGGCCGGCTCGATCGCCACCGATCACCTCATGCACTACCCGGGGAAATTCACCGACTCCCTGCTGCCTGATCAGCTGCACCGGGTGTCGCTGTCGTTCCTGGTCGACGACCTGGTGGTGCGCCGCGGCGGGTGCGCCGCCAACATCACCTTCGGGATGGGACTGCTCGGCACGGTGCCGGTGCTGCTGGGCACGGTCGGCGCCGACTTCGCCGAGTACGAGGCGTGGCTGCGCCGGCACGGCGTGGACTGCGACTTCGTCGGGACCCACGCCGACGTGCAGACCGCCCGGTTCGTGTGCACCACCGACGACGACATGAACCAGATCGCCACCTTCTACGCCGGGGCGATGGCCCGCTCCCGCGAGCTGGAGATCGCCCCGATCGCCGCCGCCCACCCGGTGGACCTCGTCGTGATCAGCGCCGACGACCCCGAGGGGATGCTGCGGCACGCCCGGGAGTGCCGCGAGCGTGGCTTCCCCTTCGCCGCCGATCCCTCGCAGCAGCTGGCCCGGATGGACGGCGAGCAGGCCGCCGCCCTGATCGACGGCGCGGCCCTGCTGTTCAGCAACGATTACGAGCTCGGGCTGCTCACCGCCAAGACCGGCTGGTCGGCCGACGAGATCATGCGACGCGTGCAGTGCCGGGTGACCACCCACGGCAAGGACGGCGTGCAGATCGTGCACCGCGACGGGACCGTCATCTCCGTCGGCGTCGTCCCGGAGATCGTCAAGGTCGACCCCACCGGTGTGGGCGACGGCTTCCGGGCCGGATTCCTCGCGGGCCGGGAACGGGGTCTGAGCATGGAGCGCGCCGCGCAGCTGGGCTCGCTCATCGCCACGCTGGTCCTGGAGACCGTGGGCACCCAGGAGTGGACGCTGGACTGGGACCTCTCGTACCCGCGGCTGGAGGCCGCGTACGGCACCCCGGCGGCGACCGAGATCATGGCCGCGCTCGGGGTGCTCGTCCCGCTCGTCTGATCCCGGTCAGAGCTTGACCGGGTAGTGCTCCTCCGGGATCGCAGGGGTGATCGCCCCGGTCACGAAGATGCCGTGCCACAGCAGGAACACCAGGATCGTCCAGATCCGCCGCGAGTGGTCGGCGGTCCCGGCCCGGTGCGCGTCCAGCAGGGCCAGCGCCGCGTCCCGGTCCAGGAACTGGTCGGTCTGGGCGTCGGTGATGATCGCGCGCGCCCAGTCGTACGCCTCGTCGGCCAGGTAGTGCCGGATCGGCACCGGGAAGCCGAGCTTGCGCCGGTGCAGCACGTGCGCCGGGACGATGTCGGCCAGCGCCTGACGCAGCGCGAACTTGCTGGTCTCGCGGGTGATCTTGAGCTCGGAGTCGACCCGGCGGGCGACCTCGAACACCTCCGGGTCCAGGAACGGCACCCGCAGCTCCAGCGAGTTCGCCATCGTCATCTTGTCCGCCTTGACCAGGATGTCGCCGCGCAGCCAGGTGAACAGGTCCACGTGCTGCATCCGCGAGATCGGGTCCCAGCCGGCGCTGGTCGCGTACACCGGGTCGGTGACGTCGCGGAAGGAGACCTGCGGGCGGTAGGTGCGCAGCAGCCCGGCCAGCTGCTCCTCGCGGAAGATACGGGCGTTGCCGTAGTAGCGGTCGTGCAGGTCGATCGCGCCCCGGCGGAGCAGGTCCTTGCCGCGGAAGCCCTCCGGCAGGGCCCGGCCCAGCGCCCCCAGACCGCGCCGCAGCGGGGTCGGCAGCGCCGTGATCGGGTTCAGGCTCAGCGGCTCGCGATAGATGTTGTAGCCGCCGAACAGCTCGTCCGCGCCCTCCCCGGACAGCACCACCTTCACGTGCCGGCGGGCCTCCCGGGCGACGAAGTACAGCGGCACCAGGGCCGGGTCGGCGACCGGGTCGTCGAGGTACCAGACGATGAGCGGCAGGGTGTCCATCAGCTCCTGTGCGGACACCGTCTTGACGACGTGCCGGACGCCCAGCGCCTCGGCGGTCTCGGCGGCGACGTCGACCTCGGAGTAGCCCTGCCGCTCGAAGCCGGTGGTGAAGGTGATCAGGTCCGGGTTGCTGCGCTTGGCGAGCGCGGCGATCGCCGTCGAGTCGATACCGCCGGACAGGAACGCCCCGACGGTGACGTCGGCCCGCATGTGCTTGGCCACCGAGTCGGTGAGCACCTCCGCGATCTCGGCGTAGAGCTCCGTCCGGTCCGAGCCCTTGGCCGAGCGCGGCTCGGGGGAGAACACCGGGTGGAACCAGCGCTCGAAGACCGGACGGGCGCCGGCGTCGGGCCGGACGGTGAACCGGGTGCCGGACTCGACGCGACGGATGCCGCTGTCCATCGTGGCGGGCTCCGGCACGTACTGGAGCACGAGGTAGTGCTGCAGCGCGGTCGCGTCCACGGTGGCCGGCCCGGTCAGCTCGCGGGCGCCCTTGGCCTCGGACGAGAAGATCCAGCCGCCGCCCGGCACCTGGGCCCAGAACATCGGCTTGATGCCGAAGGCGTCGCGGGCGCCGAACAGCGTCCGGGTCTCGGTGTCCCAGATCAGGAACGCGAACATCCCGCGCAGCCGGTGCACGACGTCGGGACCCCAGTGGTGGAAGCCGGCGACGATGGCCTCGCCGTCGCCGTGCGTGAGAAACGTCGCACCGAATTCGCGGGCCAGGTCGTCGCGGAGCTCGAGGTAGTTGTAGATCTCGCCGTTGAAGACCAGTGCGTAGCGCTGCGGGTTGTCCGGGGGGCCCCAGCGCAGCGGCTGGTGGGCGTGCTCGAGGTCGATGATCGAGAGCCGGTTGAAGCCGAACACCACGTCCTGGTCCTGCCAGGTGCCGCCCTCGTCGGGTCCGCGGTGCCGCGCGCACTGCATGCCCGCGGCGACGGCGTCGACCCGCGACGCCGCGTCACCGGTCGTGGACAGGTACCCCATGAGTCCGCACATGGCGTCGAGTCTGGCGCATCCCGGCGGGTGATCCGCGTGCGCGCGCCCGGCCACGTGGGAAGTCGCTGTGTGAAGTAGCCTGACGTGAGTAGGAACGATGAAAGGCGTGTGACTGTGGCTGGATCTCGACTGCGGCGCGTCACCCTGGTGGGTGGGCTCGCGGGCGCTTCGCTGCTGCTCAGCGGTTGTTCGCTGGCGGACCTGCCGCGTTTCGGCTGGCCGGAGGGGCACACCGAAGAGGGTGCCGACATGCAGTACTTCTGGTCGGCGACCTTCATCGCCGCCCTGGTCATCGGCGTCCTCGTCTGGGGCCTGATGTTCTGGTCGTTCGCCCTGCACCGGAAGAAGAAGGGCTCGCCCCTCTACCCGAAGCAGACCAAGGAGAACCTGCCGCTGGAGATCGTCTACACGGCGATCCCCATGGTCCTGGTGATGATCCTGTTCTATTTCACGGTCACCACCGAGAACAAGGTCCTCAAGATGCAGGCCAACCCGGACGTCACGGTCACCGTGACCGCGTTCAAGTGGAACTGGGACTTCTCCTAACAGGGCACCACCAGCCCGGACGGCACTGCCGACGGCGTGGTCCACACGGTCGGTTCCAGCAGCGAGATCCCGATCCTCATCCTGCCGACCAACAAGGTCATCGAGTACCACCTCGAGTCCCGCGACGTCATCCACTCGTTCTGGGTGCCGGACTTCCTGTTCAAGCGCGACGTCTTCCCGTCGCCGGAGGCCAACCAGGTCGACAACGGCGACAAGTTCCAGAACACCATCACCGTCGAGGGCGCCATGGTCGGCCGCTGCGCCGAGCTGTGCGGCCAGTACCACTCGATGATGAACTTCGAGGTCCGCGGTGTGTCCGACGAGCTGTACCGGCAGTACATCGACCTGCGCCAGCAGGTGAACCCGGCCACCGGCCGTGGCTACACCACCGCCGAGGCGCTCGCTCAGCTGCAGGCGACGACCGACTGCGGTGAGCTGTGCGCGCCGACCGCGACCACCACCGAGACCTTCGACACCCGGCGCACCGCCGACAACATCATCGCCGGGGGGAACTGACCGATGAAGGTCGAATACCGCCTTTTCCTGTGGCTGTCCGTCTTCTTCTTCGTCGCGGCCGTGATCTACGGCATCTTCGCCGGTGCGGACGAGCCGGTCGGCGTCGTGGGCATCGCCCTCACCGGTGGGCTGTCGCTGATCGTCGGTTCCTTCCTGTGGTTCTCCGCCCGCCGCCTGCAGCAGGTCCGGCCGGAGGACAACCTGGACGCCGAGGTGTCCGACGGTGCCGGTGAGCTGGGCTTCTTCTCGCCCGGCTCGTACTGGCCGATCTGCATCGCCGGCTCCGCGGCCGTGTTCGCCGTCGGCACCGCCTTCCTGCAGGTGTGGCTGATGATCATCGCCGGCGCGTTCCTGGTGATGAGCATCTGCGGTCTGCTGTTCGAGTACCACCGGGCGCCCGCCGACCACTGAGGTGAGCCCCCACGATTCCCCGAGAAACCCGCCGGCCCTGCCGGCGGGTTTCTCGTTGCGCCCCCTGTCCCTCGACGACGCGGCCGCCGTGGTCGGCCTCATCCGCGACGACGAGATCGACGTGCTGGGGGAGTCCTACCTGGACCTCGCCGACCTGGTCGCGGACTGGGGCCGGCCGAGCTTCGACGTGGCCCGCGACGCGGCCGGTGTCGTCGGCCCGGACGGCACGCTGGTCGCCTTCGGCGAGCTCTCCCGTCCGGAACGGGCCGCGGCCGTGGTGGCCGCCGCCCACCGCGGCCGGGGCATCGGCACCGTAATCGCGGACTGGATCGAGCGTCGAGCCGCATCCGGCGGGTCGAGCATCGTCGGTCAGGGCGTGCCGGCGCAGCACCGGGAAGCCGTCCAGCTGCTCCGTGGACGCGGGTACGCGCCGCGGTGGACCTCCTGGGTGCTGGAGCTGCCGGCGGGGGCGGAGATCGCGCCGCCGCAGTTGCCCGAGGGATGGGTCATTCGGGAGTTCCGTCCCGGTACGGACGACCGGGCGGTGTACCAGGTCGTCGAGGACGCGTTCGGCGAGTGGCCGGACCGGCCGCCGGTGGCGTTCGAGGACTGGGCGGCGCTCACCCTGGGACGACCCGGGTTCGAGGCGGGGCAGCTGCAGGTGCTGACCACCGACGACGGCACCGTCGCCGGGGTGGCCGCCCTCGCCCTGACCGAGGCCGGCCAAGGCTGGATCGAGCAGCTGGCGGTGCCTCGCGCGTTGCGCGGCCGCGGGCTCGGCAAGGCGCTGCTGGCC
>JBQGEH010000364.1:0-5432 GCA_052039515.1 Nakamurella sp.
TGACCGCGGCAACCGGCCAGCAGGCCCTGCGTCCACTCGTCCAGCTGCAGCGTCGCCGCCGGCCCGCCGACCCGGCGCAGCACCCGGTAGACCGTCGTCCAGCCGTCCTGGCCGGGCAGGCTGCGCTCCTCGAGCAGGGACGCGGGCCACAGCGCCAGCCGGGTGGCGAGCAGCTCCGCGTCGCCGGTGGCGCGCAGCCAGTCGCGGCGGGCCAGGAACGCCGCCGCCTCGTCACCGGTGATCTCCTCGCCGGCTCCGGTGATCTCGTCGAGCACCACGTCCGGGGCGACCCCGTCGTCGACCGGCCGGCGCAGGGTGATCAGACCCATGCCGATCCCGGTGACGTGTTCCCGGGCGAAGAAGTCCAGCCAGGCCTCGGCCGCCCGGTCGTCGACGTCACCCCGCCCACTCTCGCCGGCGTCCTTGAGCCACAGCGCCACGTACTCGGCCGGGTCGGCGAGCTCCCGCTGGACCACCCAGGCGTCCAGCCCGGTGCCGGTGACCCAGCCACCGACCCGGGTGTGCCACGGCTCGTCGTCGATCACCATCCAGTTGGCCAGCAGCTGCGCGGTGCCGCCGGGGGACAGGTGCTCCGGGATCCGGCCGATCAGGGCCCGGACGAGACCGTCGCCGGCCACGCCGGAGTCGCGGTAGGAGAAGCGCTGCTCGCCGGACGAAATGACGAACGGCGGGTTGGACACGATCAGGTCGAACCGCTCGTCGCCGACGGGCTCGAACAGCGATCCCTGCCGCAGGTCCCACGTCTGCCCGTTCATCCGGGCCGTCGCCGCGGCCAGCCGCAGCGCCCGGGCGCTGGTGTCGGTGGCGGTGACGGAGTCGGCGTGGTGGAAGCAGTGCAGCGCCTGGATCCCGCAACCGGTGCCGAGATCCAGGACGCGGCCGACCTTCTCGCGGACCGTGGCGCGGACCAGGTTCAGCGACGCCGCCCCGATGCCCAGCACGTGATCGGGCCGGACCGGGCCCGGGCGCACGTCGGAGTCGAGGTCGGAGACCACCAGGTACTCGTGGTCCTCGTCGCCGTGGGGCCGCACGTCCAGACCGGGCCGGACGGCGTCACCGTCGGCCTCCAGCACCCCCTCGGCCACTGCCGCGTCGACCCCGGTGGTGGTGAGCACCCGCGCCATCGCGTCCGCCGGGACCGCCTCCCCGAGCAGGAACACCCGGATCGACGTGGACAGCGGCGAGCCGTCGGCGGTGGCCCGCCGGGCCGGCACCTTCTCCCCGCGGGCCAGCGCGCGGTGGGCGCTGCCGCCGAGCCGCTCCAGCACCCCGTCGGTGTCGTAGCCGGCGGCCCGCAGGTCGTCGCCCAACCGGGCCGCGACGTCCAGATCCATGCGTCCACCGTTCCCTCGGGCGGCCGCGGGGAGGTCCCGGGCCGCGTCGTCGCAGAAAACGGTAGTGCGTGCGGTGGGGGAGCCGGCGCTGGCTGCGGCCGGCGCCGTTGTGCCAGGGTGATCCGGTGACCACCCCGGACAGCGACTTCTTCCTCACCGGCGACCCCGACGCGGACGCGCTGCTGGCCCGCGACGCCACCGCCGTGCTGCTGGGCATGGTGCTGGACCAGCAGGTCCCGATGGAGAAGGCGTTCAGCGGGCCGGCCGTGATCGCCGACCGGATGGGCGGCGCTCTCGACGTGGCTGTGATCGCCGCGGCCGACCCGGAGGAGTTCGCCGCCCTCTGCGCACAGACTCCCGCCGTCCACCGCTTCCCCGGGTCGATGGCCGGGCGGGTGCAGGCCGTCGCCCGGGAGCTCGTCGAGCACTGGGACGGCCGCGCCGACCACCTGTACGCGGCCGCGGACACCGGCGCCGAGCTCAAGCGGCGGATCGCCGCCCTGCCGGGGTTCGGCGACCAGAAGGCGTCGATCTTCGTGGCCCTGCTGGGCAAGCGGTTCGGGGTCCGCCCCAACGGGTGGGCCGAGGCCGCCGGTCCGTACGGCGTCGAGGGTTCCCGGGTGAGCGTCGCCGACGTCGTCGACCCGGAGTCGTTGGCGCAGGTCCGGGCGGCGAAGAAGGCGGCGAAAGCGGCCGCGAAGGCCGGCCGCGGGCAGGAGTAGCGTCGATCGGGTGGCCGGGTCGTCGTCGGTCCCCGTGCATCGGCAGCCGGGTTTCGCATCCGGGTGACGGGGGGAATCGGTAGACCGTGGCGACGGTTGTACCTGATGCCGGTCCGGACAGGATCGGTGCTCCGTCACCGGCCGCTTCCCGCGGCCGTCCGGCAATCTGAGGGGAAGTGCCAGGCTCCATGACCGAACGTCCGGTGCTGATCACCGACGCCAAGGAGTCCTACCAGGAACAGCTGGCCCGGCGCCGCAAGCGCTACACGCTGACCATGAGCATGCGTATCCCGTTCCTGATCGCCGCGGTGCTGTGCATCGGCACACCGTGGCTGGCCCTCACGCTGATCCTGCTGTCGGTGCCGCTGCCGTGGATCGCCGTGCTCATCGCCAACGACGGTCCGGCGCGCAACCAGAAGGCCAAGAAGGTGCTGCCCGGCACCATCAGCTACGACCGGGCCATCGAGGCCCACCACGAGGTCATCGACGCCCCGACCACCGACGAGCGCCGGACCTCGTCCCCGTCCTGAGCGTCGATCCGGCCCGCCCACCACTGCTCTCAGAGCGTGGTGGGCGCCTGCGTGGGTGAGGTGGCGCGCGCCGTTCCGGGCCGCGCGCCGATCGCGGCCGCGGCGTCCGAACCGGCGCGCACCCCGGCGGCCAATGCCGCCTCCGGCGCCTCCCCGGCCAGCCAGTGCGACAGCCACCCCGCGTTGAAGGCGTCCCCGGCGCCGGTCGAGTCGGTCCGGTGCACGGCCGGGGCGGGGACGGTCCGCCGGTCCGCCCCGGACATCCACGTGGCGCCGTGTTCGCCGTGGGTGACCACGACCTCGCCGACCACCTCGAGCACGCGCTCCGCGCCGCCCATCGCGGCCAGTTCGCCGTCGTTGGGCAGCAGCAGGTCGCAGTCGGCGAGCCAGGACAGGAACACCGCCGGTCCGACCGTGTCGATGTGGCGCGCCGCCTGCGGATCCACGCTGGTCGTCCAGCCGGCCGCCTTGGCCGTCGCCAGCGCGTGCAGGCCCGCCGCCCGGGAGTCGTCGTCCAACAACACGTATCCGGACAGGTGCAGGTGCTGCCGCGGCTCCGCCGGCTCGCCGAGCACCACGTCGGCCGCCGAGAACGCCTTGTTGGCGCCGCGGTCGGCGAGCATCGTCCGGTTCCCGTCGGGAGTGACCAGGACGACCACGCAGCACGTCGCGAGCGTCGGGTCGACGGCGAAGCGGCAGTCCACGCCGGCCGCGACCAGCTCCGCGGTCGTGGTGCGGCCCGCCTCGTCGTCGCCCACCCGGGCCAGCAGCGACACCGGCACGCCGTAGGCCGCGAGCCACGCCGCGGTGTTGCCGCCGGCACCGCCGGGGGTCACCACCACCCCGGCGCGGGTGTCCTGACCGGGGACGATGTCACCGCGCACCTGGGCGACCACGTCCAGGCCGACGTCGCCCACCACGGTCACCCGGAAGCCGGGCCCGGTGTCGCCGGTGGCGGTCTGTGAGGTGGGCGGCGGAGTCCCCGGGAAGCTCGTCACGCCCGTCAGTCTGCGGCATCATGGACCGTGCCCGGTGCCGCCGTCGCGCCCGCGCCGGCCGTGCCCGGCCCGCCGACCGAACGAGTGAGAAGGTCCCATGACATCGACCGAGGTGCTGGAACACGTCCAGGAAGACACCACCGACGACGCACCCGAGCTGTTCCACTACGTCCGCAAGGCCAAGATCGCCGAGAGCGCCGTCATGGGCAACTGGGTGGTCGCCCTGTGCGGCGAGACGTTCCCGGTGACGAAGTCGGCCAAGCCGGGCTCCCCGGTGTGCCCGGACTGCAAGAAGATCTTCGACTCGCTGCCCAAGGGGAAGTGACCGCGGCCGGGACCGACCCGCGGCCGCCGCGGTCGAACGTGGAACGGCGGCCGCTGGTCCCGGTCGACCTCAGTCGATCTCAGTCGACCTCGGTGTCCAGCCGTCGCCACTTGCGCAGTTCCCGGCGGGACCGCCGCGGCGGGTAGTACTCCAGCGTCGCGTTGTTGAACTGGGCGCCGATGATGATCGCGATGCCGACGAAGTAGGCGAACAGCATGAACGCGATGGGCGTGGCCAGCGCCCCGTAGGTCAGGCCGTGGGTGGTCACGTAGCCGATGTAGATCCGCAGACCGGCCGACGACCCGATGAACACCGCCGCCGCCACCACCGCCCCCGGCAGGCCGCGCCGCCACGGGTGCCGGTGCCGCGGTGCCAGCTTGTACAGCGTCGCCAGCGCCACGATCAGCAGCACCGCGAGCACCGGGTAGTAGGCGATCGACACGATCCGGCTGACCTGGTCGCTCCAGGCGTCGGGGAAGAACTCCGGCAGGTACTCCGGGCCGACGGCCAGCAGCGGTAGCGCGAAGATGCCGAACACCAGCGCGCACAGGTACAGCCCCAGCGCGAAGAACCGTTCGGTGACCGGGTGCCGGACCTCGTGCTGGCCGTAGGCGATGGTGATCGACTCGACGAACGACGCCATCGCCGACGAGCCGGCCCACAGCGCGATGACGAAACCCACCGACACCACGTCGGCCTGCCCCTGGTGCAGGATCGAGTCCACCGTCGGCTCGATGAGCGAGGAGCTGACCTCCGGGCTGAACACCGTCCGCAGGACGGTGACCACCCGCTCCTCGACCCGGTCGATCGTGCCGGGGCCGAACCAGCCGCCGACGAAGCCGATCGACCCGAGCAGCGCGAGCAGCAGCGGTGCCGTCGAGAGTGCCTGCCAGAACGCCGCTTCGGCGCTCATCCCGAACAGCGAGTCGTCCCACGCCTTGCTCAGCGTGCGCTTGATCACCTTCAGCGGTCGGTGCCGGGTGTCCGGCGGGATGACCACGGGCGCGGTCCCCGGCCGGTGCCACGGGGTGGTCTCGGTGTGCGCGGGGGACCAGCCGACCGGCTCCGGAGGCGCCGCCGGCGCCGGGACCGCGGCCGCCGCGGGCCGCCGGATGACGGTGGTCGGGTGCTCGTCGAACGGGGATCGCTGCTTGTCGCGGGGCTCTGGCGGGGTGATCTCGACGGACGGCCGGCGCAGGCCGAGTCGTCGGGTCACGGTGTCGCTCGACCGGTCGGGCCGGGGCGCAGGGGTGGCGGGCATCGCCATACAGAATGCCTGCCGCCCGGCCGGGACGGGCCCCGACACCGGCGGGAGTACGCCGATTCGTGACCTTCCGCGGTCCGCCACGGGGCCTGCGGTGGCGCGTCGGCGGACGGATCGACGGGTGCCCGGCCGGTACCATCGGACCCGGCGTCGAGGCCCCGGGAGCACCCGGGGGCGGCGCCGGTGACAGGACACCGCAGGCTCCGGCCGGCGGGCACGACAGGCGTGGCAGGGCGGG
>JBQGEH010000365.1:0-7793 GCA_052039515.1 Nakamurella sp.
CCAGGACGGGCCCACCCCGCGGTGCCGCCACCGACCGCTGCAGGCCCTGCTCGAACGGCACCAGCCGGTCGTCCCACAACCGGTCGACGGCCGCGGCGAGGTCGTCGGCGCTGCCGTCGTTGTCCAGCCACACGTCGGTGAGCGGCCGACGGGCGGTGTCGTCGATCTGCGCCGCGATCCGGGCGCGGGCGTCGTCGGCGGTGAGCCCACGCCCAACCAGCCGCTGCACCCTGACCTCCGCGTCCGCCCCGACCCCGATGACCAGGTGGAACAGGGCCGCCACCGGCAGCGCGACCAGCAGCGGGATGTCGTTGACGACCACCGCGTCGGCGGGTGCCGCCGCCGCGAGCTCGTCGAACCGGGCCCGCACCCGGGGATGGGTGATGGCCTCCAGCGCACGGCGAGCCTCCGGGTCGGCGAAGACGATGGCGGCCAGCGCCGGGCGGTCCAGCGAGCCGTCGCCGGCGAGCACCCCGGCACCGAAGCGCTCGGCGACCGCCGCGAGGCCCGGGGACCCCACGGCGACGACCTCACGGGCCAGCCGGTCGGAGTCGATCACCACCGCCCCGCGGGCGGCCAGCCGCGCCGAGACGGTGCTCTTCCCGGAGCCGATGCCACCGGTCACCGCGACCCTGAGCACGCCGTCCTCCTGCCTGGTCCGCCGCGGCGGTCCGTGTCGGTCCCGGACGCCGGCCGCGGCGCCCCCTAGCGTCGAGTGTGACCGACCGGCACCACCGTCACGACCGCAGGAGCGCCATGCCCACCGTCTCGACCGCCCGGCACCGCCGCGGCATGCCCGGTGGCATCCCGGTCTCCCGGCTCACCCGGGTCCGTCGGTCCCTGCTGAGCTGGTTCCGACCGGGCCGGCACCGCGCACCGGTGCCGGTACGGACCGGCCGCCGGCTGGCCCCCGCGACCGCCTGACGCCCTCAGCCGGTCGCGATGACCTGAGCCAGCGCGTACTCGGCGGTGGCCTCCAGCGCGGCCGGCAGCTTGTCCTCGGTGAGGATCCCGTCGGCGACGACGACCGACAGCGTCCAGGTGTCGTAGCCGGCCACGATCAGCCCGCCGTCGCGGAGCAGCACATCAGCCGGGTAACCGGACACGGTGGTGGTGGAGTCCTTGGCGCCGGCCTGCCGCTCCGAGGTAGCGGTCAGCTCGCGCTGAGTGGTCGCGGCCTCGGCCGAGGAGAACTGGGCGAGGATGACCTGCACCGCGATGGCGCTGCCCTCGACGCCGTACTGGCACTTGAGCCGGCCGGTGATCTCCCGCTCCGGGTTGGCCGCCTCGAGGATGCGGTTCGTGCCCGACGGCAGCTGACCGAACGCCTTGCCCAGCTCGGTCGGATTCATGATCTTGGTGCAGTCGGCCTTCAGTGGGTCGACGGTGACGACCGGCGCGGCGGTCTCGGTCGCACTGGCCGAGGTGGACGCCGACTCCGAGCCCGACGACGCCGACGACTCCGACGTCTCCGATCCGGAGGTGGCCGTCGTGGCGGTGGTCTCGGCCGAAGCCGAGGTGGTGGCTGCCGTCTCCGACGAGCCGGTGTCGGCCGCTGAGGTGGACGCGGTCTCGGTCACGATCACGGTCGGTCGGTCGGCGCTGGACGAGCCGCAGCCGGCGAGCAGCGCGCCGCTGAGGGCGAGGGCGGCGGAGAAGGACAGGAGCCTGGTCGATCGCATACCGACAACCGTAATGAAGCCGACGCGCCCGACCGGGGAGGCAGACACCCGCGTCGTGCGGAACGCGCGCCTCCCGCCGTCGCCGGGAACGCCGGAAGCCCCGGCCGACCACCGTGAGGTGACGGACCGGGGCTCCCGGTACGGACGGGTCAGTTCCCGGCCAGGCGCTCCTTGAGCGCGGCCAGCTGCTCGTCGTTGACGAGCGAGCCGGTCGGCGCGTTCGAACCGGACGACGAACCGTCCAGATCGTCGGAATCGCCGGTGGAGGACGAGTAGTTGCTCGGCTCCGCCGCGGCGGCGTCGGCGGCCTGCGCCGCGGCGACCTGCTTCAGGTGCGCGGTGTAGGTCTCCTGCGCGTCCGCGTACTGCTTCTCCCAGGCCTCACGCTGCGCGTCGAAGCCCTCGAGCCACTCGCCGGTGGCCACGTCGAAGCCCTCCGGCGGCACGAAGTTGCCCTGCTCGTCGTAGTGGTCCACGACGCCGTACTGGGCGCGCACCTCGTCGAACTCGGTGTCCGGCGTGATGCCCTCGTTGGCCTGCTTGAGCGACAGCGAGATGCGGCGACGCTCCAGGTCGATGTCGATGACGCGGACGAAGATCTCGTCGTCCACCGACACGACCTGCTCCGGGATCTCCACGTGGCGGCCGGCCAGCTCGGAGATGTGCACCAGACCCTCGATGCCGTCGTAGACGCGCACGAACGCACCGAACGGCACCAGCTTGGTGACCCGGCCCGGGACGACCTGGCCGATGGCGTGGGTCCGGGCGAAGTGACGCCACGGGTCCTCCTGGGTCGCCTTCAGCGACAGCGAGACACGCTCGCGGTCCATGTCGACGTCCAGCACCTCGACGGTGACCTCCTGGCCGACCTCGACGACCTCGGACGGGTGGTCGATGTGCTTCCAGGACAGCTCGGAGACGTGCACCAGACCGTCCACGCCACCCAGGTCGACGAACGCACCGAAGTTGACGATCGAGGACACGACGCCCTTGCGGACCTGGCCCTTGCCGAGCTGGTTGAGGAACTCGCTGCGCACCTCGGACTGGGTCTGCTCCAGCCACTGGCGGCGCGAGAGCACCACGTTGTTGCGGTTCTTGTCGAGCTCGATGATCTTGGCGTCCAGCACCCGGCCCACGTAGGGCAGCAGGTCGCGGACACGACGCATCTCGACCAGCGACGCGGGGAGGAAGCCGCGGAGACCGATGTCGAGGATGAGGCCGCCCTTGACGACCTCGATGACGGTGCCGGAGACGACGCCGTCCTCTTCCTTGATCTTCTCGATCGTGCCCCAGGCGCGCTCGTACTGGGCGCGCTTCTTGGACAGGATCAGCCGGCCTTCCTTGTCCTCCTTCTGGAGGACCAGGGCCTCGACCTGTTCGCCGACCTCGACGACCTCACTGGGGTCGACGTCGTGCTTGATGGAGAGTTCGCGCGAGGGGATGACACCCTCGGTCTTGTAGCCGATGTCCAGCAGGACTTCGTCCCGATCGACCTTGACGATGACTCCCTCGACGATGTCGCCGTCGTTGAAGTACTTGATCGTCTTGTCTACTGCTGCGAGGAAATCCTCGGCCGACCCGATGTCGTTGATGGCAACTTGCGGGGCGGTGCGGGTAGGTGCGGACATGTGTGGGGTTGCTCCGGAGGGACGTGGGGTGTGGTCGCCGGCCATCGGGGCGCGGTGACTGTGGACAGGGGGACGGACGTCGGACGGTGCGCGGGTGCGACCCGACCGGCACGCGTGGACCAGTGGTGTCCCGCCGAGATCAGGGTCCCGGAAAGGCAGCCCGCTCCCCGGGTGCCCGGTTCGGGCACGGGGGACATCGACGACAGGGCAGCACAGACCCACAGCGCGTCGTCAAGCCTACCCCGCCGCTCGATCAGGGCAAAGTCGCGTCACCCGTCGGCGCCGTACGGATCCGGGGACCGGCCCCCTACGCTCACGGGATGTCCGACCCGCACCGCTCCGCCGAGGCCGTCCTCGGGCCCACGCGCCCGGTCAAGCGCGCGGCCGGGTCCGACGACTCCCGCCGGGCGAACCGACGCTGGTGGGACGCCGACGCCGACGACTACCACGCCGAGCACGGCGTCTTCCTGGGCGAGGCCGATTTCGTCTGGTGCCCGGAGCGGGTCCGGGAGGCCGACGCCCGGCTGCTCGGCGACGTCGCGGGGCGTCGGGTGCTCGAGGTCGGGTGCGGTTCGGCGCCGTGCGCGCGCTGGCTGGCGACCCAGGGCGCGCAGGTCGTCGCGTTCGATCTGTCGGCGGGGATGCTGCGGCACGGCGTCGAGGCGGCGCGCCGGACCGGGATCAGCGTCCCGCTGGTGCAGGCCGACGCCGCCGCCCTGCCGTTCCGCGACGCCGCCTTCGACCTGGCCTGCTCGGCGTTCGGCGCGATCCCGTTCGTGGCCGACGCCGGCGCGGTGATGGCCGAGGTGGCGCGGGTGCTGCGCCCGGGTGGCCGCTGGGTGTTCTCGGTGACCCACCCGATGCGCTGGATCTTCCTGGACGACCCGGGTGAGCGCGGGCTGACCGCGGTGCAGTCCTACTTCGACCGGCGGCCGTACGTGGAGGTCGACGCGGCGGGCGACCCCGCCTACGTCGAGCACCACCGCACCCTCGGCGACCGGATCCGGGACCTGGTCGGCGCCGGGTTCACGCTGGTCGATCTGATCGAGCCGGAGTGGCCGGACGATCTCGACGAGACCTGGGGTCAGTGGTCGCGGACCCGCGGCGAGGTCTTCCCGGGGACGGCGATCTTCGTCTGCGAGAAGCGCTGACCGTCACCGTTTCGTTGCCGGCGGCGGCGTGACGGGGGCCCGGCCGATGCGTCACCTGACGGAAGACGCCGACCCGGCCCAGGGGTCCGCACCGACCCGGGAGGACTCCTCCGTGTCCCGACGTGAACAGCTCGCACTCCGGTCCATCGGCCTGGGGGTCCTCGCGGGCGTGGCCGTCGTGCTCTCCGGCTGCGTCACCACGGTGGACGGCCGCGCGGTCGCCGGCTCCACCATCGGCCCGCTCGCCACCACCACGTCCACCCCGTCGTCCCCGTCGTCCCCGCCCGGTTCGTCCACCACGCGGACGTCGCCCCCGGGGTCGGATCCGACGGAAGTGACCGACGCGGACGACGAACCCGACGAGGTGACCGATGCCGGCGCCTACACCGGCCTGGCGCTCGGCGAACCGGTCTGGGTGACCTGGGGCGACGACGAGGAGACCGGCGACGCCGACATCATCGTCCGGTCCGCCCGCTTCGAGGACACCCCGGACGGTCTCCGCTTTTTGGTGACCGTGGACTACGAGTGCTACGTCGGTGAGTGCTACTACGACGTGGACGACTGGACCGTCCGCGGCGCCGACGGCCGGCAGCACCGACCCGAGTACGAATCCCACTTCGGCGACGACAGCGCCGACATCTACGACACGCTGGCCGCGGACGCCCAGAAGCGGGGCCACCTGGTGTTCGACGTCCCCACGGACGTCAGTTCCGTGGAGTACGACGCGCGTTCCGGCGATCCGGCGACCTGGCTGGTCCCGACGCCGTAACCGGAGCCGGGGACCCAAACCCTCAACCTCTACTCGACGGTGAGCTCACCCATCTCGCCCCAACCCTCACCCTCGACCTGACGGCTCACGATCTTCGGGGTGGCGACCAGCGCCTGCGGCATGTCCTTCATCGCCTGCTGGAAGTGGTCGCTGTTGACGTGCGGCCCGGCGCCTTCGTCGGTGAACGCCTCCACCAGCACGAACGTGTCCGGTTCGTCGATGCTGCGCGACCACTCGAACCACAAGTTGCCCGGCTCCTCGCGGGTCGACCGGGTGAAGTCACCGACCAGATCCATCCAGCGGTCGGTCCAGTCCGGCTTGACCTTGAACTTGACCACGATCAGGTACATGCGTGCCTCGCTTCCTCCGCCGGCGGCCCGGCGGTCCGCCGATGGTCTGCCCCGCCGGCGGCGACGTCAACACCGACCGGGGTCGGTGACGAGGCCGTCGGCCGCCGGTCGCGGCACACTGGTCGCGTGACCCACGCCGTCCGGACCGGGCCGGTCGCCCGCGCGTTGCAGATCCTCGAGGTCGTCGCCGACCGGGGCGGCGCGACGGCCCGGGACATCGCCGATGCGACCGGACTCCCCCGGCCGACCGTGTACCGGCTGTGCACGGAACTCTCCGACGCCGGCTACCTGGTGCACATCCGCAGCGAGGGCCGGTACGAGCTGGGGCACCAGGTCCATCAACTCGGCCTGTCGCTGCACCGGCAGCTGGGCCTGTCCCGGGCGGTGACCCGGGAGATCGCCCTACTGCACGAGTCCACCGGGTTCGCCGCCTACCTGGCGGTGCTGCGCGGCTCCGAACTGGTGGTCGTGCACGCGGTCGACTCCCCCGACTGTCCGCGGCTGCAGCCGATGCGGTTCGGCTTCCACGAGGCGCCGCACGCGACCGCCTTCGGCAAGATCCTGCTCGCCGACCTGGACGGACCGGCTCGCGACACCTACCTGGACCGGCACGGACTCCGGGCGCTGGCCGCGAACACCATGACCGAGAAGGACGCGCTGAACCGGCACCTCGACGAGGTGGCGACGTCCGGGGTGGCGTGGGAGAACGAGGAGTTCCTGGCCGGCTGGGCGTGCGCGGCGGTCCCGGTGCGCGGCCCGGACGTGGCGCTGGTCGGGGCGGTGGCGGTCAGTGCGCAGGTCGCCCGGCTCCCGCTGCACGACAGCCGGCTGACCGCCCGGCTCCGGCAGGTCGCGTCCCGCGTCGGTGCGCACCTGCGCGGCCGTTGAGCGGTTCTCACCCGCTGAGAACGGCGCTGGCCCCGGCCCGGGCCGCTGCCTAGCGTGTGACCTGGACCTCACATCGGCGTGAGGTGACGAGGAGGAACGATGCCCGACAGCCAGGCCGGCCAGTCTCCGCAGGAACCCGTCGAGCTGCAGCGGGACACCGCCGTCCCCGAGCCCGACGACGGCTCCGCCGACGCGGCCCGCACCGCCACCCTGATCCGGCTGCTCCGGGTCGCCTATCCGCACCCGTCGTTCCCCGACGGCCCGTACGAGCGCACCGCGCGCGCCGTCCGCAACGCCGACACCGCCGACCTGTTGCCCGAGGGGCTGGCCGCCCTGGACGAGGCGGCGGGCGGCGACTTCGGCTCGTTGGACGACGACGCCGCGACCGCCGCCGTCGAACGCATCGCGAAGACGCCGTTCTTCAAGCTCGTCCACTCGACCACCGTCGTCGCGCTCTACGACGACCACGAGGTGTGGGAGTTGCTGGGCTACGAGGGGCCGTCGTTCGACAAGGGCGGCTATCTGCACCGCGGCTTCGACGACCTGGACTGGCTGCCCGACCCCCGCATCGAGGAGTACACCGGCGAGCCCCGGACCGAGCTCGTGACCACCGACAGCGCCCAGGGAGCCCAGCGATGACCTCGATCGACCACACCGAACCGTCCGTCGTCATCGTCGGCTCGGGCGCCGGCGGCGGCACCCTCGCCTACGAGCTGACCGCCAAGGGCATCCCCTGCGTCGTGCTCGAGGCCGGCCCGCACCTGACCGGCGACGACTACGAGAACGACGAGTGGCGCGCGTTCAGCCAGATGGCGTGGTTGGACATGCGCACCACCAGTGGCTCGTGGCGGGTCGCGAACGACTTCCCCAACCTGCCGGCCTGGATCGTCAAGGCCGTCGGCGGCACGACCACGCACTGGTCGGGCGCCACCCCGCGCTTCATGGCGCACGAGTTCAAGGCGCGCACCACCTACGGCGACGTCGAGGGTGCGAACCTGCTGGACTGGCCGTTGACGCTGGAGGAGATGGCGCCCTGGTACGACCGGGCCGAGATCGCCATGGGCTCCACCCACCGGCACGGCCGGCCGCCGCTGCCGGCCAACAACAACTACAAGGTGCTGGCCAACGGGGCCGACAAGGTCGGTTACCGCTACTACGCGACCGGCCCCTACGCCACCAACGCAACGCCGTACGACGGTCGACCGGCCAGCATCCAGGACGGCTTCAACTTCCAGGGCGACAAGAACGGCTCGAAGTGGTCGACGCTGGTCCGGGAGATCCCGCGGGCGCTGGCCACCGGGCTGCTCGACCTGCGCCCGGAGTGC
>JBQGEH010000366.1:0-5864 GCA_052039515.1 Nakamurella sp.
CGGCCGCACGCATCCGGGCCTTGTCGAGTTGGCCGGCGCGGCGCAGCTCCCGGTTGAGGAAGACGTTCTGGGTGACGGTGAGGTTGGGCAGCAGCGAGAGCTCCTGGTAGACCGTGGAGATCCCCTCGGCCAGTGCCACCGCCGGGCCGGTCAGGGCCAACGGCCGCCCGTCCATGCTGATCGTGCCCTCGTCCGGCCGCACCGCGCCGGCCAGCGACTTGAGCAGCGTGGACTTTCCGGCGCCGTTGTGGCCGACCAGGCCCACCACCTCACCGGGACGGACGGCGATGGTCACCCCGGAGAGGGCCGGGACACCCGCGTAGCGCTTGACGATCCCGTCCGCGCGCAGTCCGGCCCCGGCCGTGCCCGCGTCCGGCGTGACCGCCGCCGTCCGTCCGGTCATGTCAGCCGACCTCGCCGGCTGCGGGCGTCTGGCCCTTGACGAACAGCTTCAGCGGCCGCAGGATCTCCGGCTCCGGGGTCGCCCCGCCGAGCCAGCCCTGGATCTGCTCGACGACGCGCTTGCCGTAGTCGTTGGGCTCCTGGGCGACGCACGCCGGGTAGGCGTCGGTCAGCGGCTCGTCGGCGGCGCAGAAGCCGTAGACCTTGACGTCGGTGCCCGCGACGGCCTGCAGCGCCCCGTAGGCGGCCGGCCCGGTGCTGGCGAACAGCACGTTCACGTCGGGGTTGCCCTGCAGCAGCTCCGCGGTGGCGGCCAGCGAGTCGTCCGGCTTGACGTTGCCGTCGACCTTGGCGACGACCTTGGCGTTGGCGTCCGCGCTGACGGCCTTCTCGAAGCCCTCGTCGCGGATGACGACCGGGACCTCGTCGGGCTCGGTGATGAAGCCGATGTTGAGGGTGGCGTCGGCGCCGAGGTCCTTGAGCACCTGCTCGCCGACCTGGGTACCGCCGGCGGCGTTGTCGGCGCCGAGGTACTGCACGATGGTCGCCCCCTGGGACTGCAGGGCGTCCGGGTCGACGGTGACGTTGACGGTGAAGACGGGGACGCCGGCGTCGTTGGCGGCCTTGACGATGGCGGCGGCGGGCGCGGACTTGACCGCGTTGAGGGCCAGCGCGCAGGGCTTCTTGCCGAGCATGGCCTGGACCTGACCGAGCTGCTGAGCGTCGTCGTCGCCGGCGATCTGGACCTCGACGGTGTAGCCGGCGGCGGCGCCGGCGTCCTCGAAGCCCGACTTCATGGCCACGTAGTACGGGTTGGTCAGGTTGGGCAGAGCCACGGCGATGTAGGGCTTCTCGTCGTCGCACGACGCGGGGCGCGGGATCGACGCGCCCTGGGCGCCGGTCGAACCGCCGGCGCTGCCGGAGCCGGTGGCCGAACCGGCGCTGCTGCTGCTGGTGCTGGAACTGCTGGTCGAGGTGACACCGGTGTCCAGGCCACCGCAGGCGCCCAGGGTGAGGGCCGCCGAGAGGGCGAGACCGGTGACGGCGATGCTTCGTCGCATGCGAGTGCCTCCGAGATCTTCTTCGCCGGAACGGTTCCGGCCGAGAGGGAGTGGTGCGGGTGGGACTCCGGCGTCACTGCCGGGTGGTGGTGACCGGCCGGTCCGGCGAGCCGGTCTCGGTCGGCGTGCCGGCGGCCGGCTCGGGACCGGTGCGGCCGGTGGTGAAGCGGCGGAACAGCTGGGCGAGGGACACCTGGCGCCGGTAGGTGTCGAGGCTGACGCCGGCCAGGATGATGACCCCGATGACCAGCGGCTGCCAGAAACTCTCGACGCCGATGACGTTCATGCCGTTGGAGACGGTCGCGATGAGGACCGCGCCCAGCAGCGCCCCGAGCACGGTGCCGACCCCACCGAACAGCGAGACACCGCCGACGACGGCCGCGGCGATGGAGAAGAACAGCTCGTTGCCCGAGCCGGCGGTGGGGTAGCCGACCATCAGCCGGCTGGTGGTGATCAGGCCGCCGAAGGCAGCGCACAGGCCGCTGATCCCGTACACCAGCACCGTGGTGCGGGCGATGCCGATGCCGGCCAGCCGGGAGGTCTCGGTGTTGCCGCCGACGGCGTAGATGTGCACCCCGGTGGGGGTGCGCCGCAGCAGGAAGGTGAAGACGACCGCCGCGACGATGACCAGTACCACCGGCATCGGGACGCCGAACAGGCTGCCGCGTCCGATGATCGCGAAGAACTGGTCGCGGACGGGGACCGAGCTCGCGCCGGTCAGGATGAGCGGGATGCTCGCGACGATGCCGAAGGTGGAGAAGGTGACGATGAACGGCGGCAGCTTCACGTGGTGGATGAGCAGGCCGTTGACCACGCCGACCGCGACGCCGGTCGCCAACGCGATGAGAGCGGCCACCGGCCAGGGGATCCCGGCGCGCATGGACAGCGCGGCGAGCATGCCGGACAGCGCCACGGTCGACCCGGTGGACAGGTCGATGCCACCGGTGAGCAGCACGAACGTCTGTCCCAGGGCGAGGAAGGCGATGACCGCGCCGTTGAGCAGCAGCACCTGCAGGTTGCTCACCGTCGCGAAGTTGGGCGACAGCAGGCTGACGATCACCGCCACCAGGACCAGGATCCCGAGAATGCCGACTTCCTCGGGCATCCGGAACTTCTTCATGACGGCGCCTCCTTGCGCTGTGCTCATATGAGCACTACTATCGCTCGTATGAGTCGACGATAGGTCACCTCGGCGCTCGGCCACAAGGCAGCTGTGTCACGAATCGGTAACGTGAGCAAGGAGAGCGCTCAGATGAGCATCGATGATCCGGGAGTGGAGGACCGTGGGCTGATCGCCGCGGTGGCCCGGCGCTTCTACCTCGACGACCGTTCGAAGGTCGAGATCGCCGCGGAGCTGGGACTGTCGCGGTTCAAGGTCGCCCGGTTGCTCGATCAGGCGCGCAGCACCGGACTGGTGACCATCACGCTCAACGACACCGGACTCCCTGACCGGGAGCTGTCCGAGAAGCTGCGCCAGCACCTGGATCTGGACGAGTGCCTGGTGATCGCCTCGCACGGTGACGAGGCGGAGGTGCGGCGTCAGATCGGGGCCGCGGCGGCCGGCCTGCTGTCGGAGTCCCTGCACGCCGGCGACGTCCTGGGGCTGGCCTGGGGCCGGACGACCGCGGCGATGACCGCGGAACTCCGTTCGCTGCCGAAAATCTCGATCGTCCAGCTGACCGGAACGGTCGGCGCCGACCTCACCGAGTCGCCGGTGGAGATCGTCCGGCAGGCGTCCCAGCGGGCGGGCGGCACGGCCAAGCCGATCTTCGCCCCGTTCCTGCTCGACGACCCGGTCACCACGGCGGCGCTGCGGCGTCAGGCCGACGTCGCCGAGGTGATGGACATGTTCGGCTCGGTCACGGTCGCCGTGGTCGCCGTCGGCTCGTGGGATCCGCCGGTGTCGCGACTGCGGGAGGTGCTGTCCGACGCCGACCGGACGGCGATGGAGGCGCAGGGCACCCAGGCCGAGGTGGCCGCCATCTTCATCGACCGTGACGGCACCGTCGTGGGTCAGCAGCTGACCGACCGCTGCCTGTCGATCAGCGCCGCGCAGCTGGCCGCCATCCCGCGGGTCATCGCCGTCGCGGGGGGCAGGTCCAAGGCCGCCGCGGTGCGCGCGGTGGCCCGGGCGGGCTTCATCAGCACGCTGGTGACGGACCGGGGACTGGCCGAGGCGGTGCTGGAGCTGCCCGGAGCCTGAGCGGACTCAGCCGGCCAGCGCGCGCCGGACGGCCCCGGCGGTTCCGGGATCCCGCACCCCGCGGAGGTCGAAGACGAGGTCGCCCTCGGCCGCGGTGCCCGGTGCCCGGGCCAGCGTCAGCAGGAACTGCCGGGCGGCTGCGTCGGGGGTGCCGTCGAGGCGGGCGGCTGCGGCCTGCAGGGTGTCGGCGTACCGGCGGACCACGACGAGATCGTCCTGATCGGGGAGGGACGTGCGGCTCAGGTCGTAGCCGGTGATCGAGCTGCCGCGGAGTTCCGCGGCCCGGAAGTCGGCACGGAAGTCACTGCACGACACCGGATGTCGGTGTCCGCGGCCGTCGATGACCAGACTGTCGAGCAGGCCGCTGAAGGTGCAGTCCAGGATGCGGCAGTCCTGCAGCTGCAGGAGCCGCCCCGGCCGCTCGAAGCGGCACCGCTCGAGCGTGGCGCCGATGACCGTGGCGCGGTGGAGCTTCGCCCGGCTGAAGTCCACGTCGGACCAGGTCGCGGTGCGCCCGCGCCATTCGCCGGTGCCCAGGGACGCGTTCCGCAGATCGGCCTGCCGGAACGAGCACCGGTCCACGGCCGTGCCGTGCACCCGCAGGTCGACCAGACTCGCCCCGTCGAGGACGCAGTCCCGGATCCGTCCGCCGAAGAGCTGTAGCGCGTCGGCCCGGGCGTGCGAGAGGTCCAGGCCCTCCCAGCTGACGCCGGCACCGTCGTCGTTCGCGGAGCCCAGGGTGGCCGGCTCCCGGGTCAGCGGCAGCCCGCGCAGATCGACCCGCCCACCGACCTCGCCGAGCCCGTCGGGGCGGGGTCCGCGGCCCGCGAGCCAGGTCCGGACGGCGGTGGCCGTGTCCCGCCCACCGCCCGTCCAACGGTCGGTGAGTTCCGCGTCGACCCGCATCCGACCTCCCGACCCGTGTGGCGTGACCGCCGTGGAAGGCCCATGATGCCTCCCGGTCAGCGGCCGGCGCGTGCCTGCGTCGGTTACCGGACGACCCTGCCCGGTGGCGTCCGATCAGACCGGTTGTGGTGCCGGCGCCGCGGCCAGGGCGTGCACCAGCCGTTCGACGGTGACGACGCCGCAGTACCGGCCGCGGTCGTCGGTGCACACCACGGGGGTGTAGCGGACACGCGGTTCGCGGGTGATCGCCCGCAGCGCCACCTCGGGCACCGCACTGGTCAACCCGACGCGCATGGCCGGCAGCACCTCGCCGACCAGGGCGCTGTCGGCGGTCAGCAGGCCGACCGGGCGGTCGGCGCCGTCCAGCAGCACGATGGTCCCGACGGTGGGATCGGCGCACCGGCCGCGCGCCTCGTCGACGGACCGGGCCACCGGGGCCTGCTGCATCAGGGGCAGCACCGAACCCGCCGCCGGGGCCGCGGTCGCCGTCGTCAGCAGCTGCAGCGCCGCGGACGGCTCGACGAGGGGCCAGCCCGCGGCGGGCCGGGCCAGCAGGTAGCCCTGCGCCAACGGCACACCGAGCCCCATCAGGGTGTCGAGTTCGCCCGGGCGCTCGATGCCTTCGGCGAGCAGCCAGGCGTCGATGCGGTCGGTCAGCGTGCCCATCATCTCGACCAGCGCCCGCTTGCCTTCGTCGCGGTCGACGTCGGCGATCAGCGCCCGGTCCAGCTTGACGATCTCCGGCCGGATGGCCAGCAGATGGCGCAACCCGGCGTAGCCGGCACCGGCGTCGTCGATGGCGATCATCGCGCCGGCCGAGCGCAGCGTGCGCAGGTCGTGGTCCAGCGCGTCGTAGGAGTCGATCGGCGTCTGCTCGGTGAGCTCGACGACCAGGCCGCCGAGATCGCCGTGATCAGCCCACACCCGTTGCACCGCAGGAGAAGTCAACGACAGCGGGGAGACGTTCACGGTGAGGAAGGTGTCGTGGGGCAGCTCCGACCGCCGGGCCAGCGCGCTGCGCAGCGCCGCGGCGTCCAGTTCCGCAGCTCGCCCCCGACGGTGCGCGGCGGCGAACCAGGCCTCGGGATCCGACGGCCCGGTGTCGAACCGGACGAGCGCTTCGTACCCGGCGACCACCCCCGCCGCGACGTCGACGATCGGCTGGTACACCGATCGCACCCCGGCGCCCGCGCAGGCGTCGGCCAGCAGCCCGGCCCAGTCCACCGGCGGCCGGCGTTCCGCGGCCACGGTCAGGCCGTGACGATGGCGGCACGGACGGCGGCCACCAGCTC
>JBQGEH010000367.1:0-4614 GCA_052039515.1 Nakamurella sp.
CTACATCCGCCGTGCGGCGCCGGGCATCTACACGTGGCTGCCGCTGGGTCTGCGGGTCTACCGCAAGGTCGAGCAGATCGTGCGCGACGAGATGGACGCCATCGGCGCGCAGGAGCTGCAGTTCCCTGCGCTGCTGCCCAAGGAGCCCTACGAGGCGACCGGGCGCTGGGCCGACTACGGCCCCAACCTCTTCCGGCTGCAGGACCGCAGGCAGGACGACTACCTGCTCGCTCCGACGCACGAGGAGATGTTCACCCTCACGGTGAAGGACCTCTACTCGTCCTACCAGGACCTGCCCGTCTGGCTCTACCAGATCCAGACGAAGTACCGCGACGAGGCGCGTCCGCGCGCCGGCCTCATGCGCGGGCGCGAGTTCGTCATGAAGGACTCCTACTCCTTCGACATCGACGACGCCGGCCTGGAGGCCTCCTACCAGCGGCACCGTGAGGCCTACGTCCGGATCTTCGACCGGCTCGGGCTGAACTACGTCATCGTCTCGGCGATGAGAGGCGCCATGGGCGGGTCCGCGTCCGAGGAGTTCCTGGCCATCTCGCCGGTCGGCGAGGACACCTTCGTCCGCAGCGAGAGCGGCGACTACGCGGCCAACGTCTAGGCTGTCGTGATGCCGTCGCCGGCGCCGCTGCCGTTCGAAGACCTGCCGCCCGCGCACGTCGAGGACACCCCCGACACCCCGACCATCCAGACCCTGGTCGACCACCTCAACGCGGCCTTCCCGCGCGACGACCGCCCGTGGGCGGCGGCCGACACGCTGAAGAACGTCCTGGTGCTGCTGCGGCACCCGAACGGCGAGACCGAGCCGCTGGCCGTCGGCGTGCCCGGTGACCGCGAGGTCGACCCCAAGCGGCTCGAGGCGCAGGTCGCTCCGGCCGACGTCGAGCCGTTCGACGAGGTGCAGTTCGCGAAGTACCCGGCGTTGGCCAAGGGCTACATCGGACCCGGCGCGCTGGGCAGCGACAACGCCAGCGGCATCCGCTATCTCGTCGATCCGGCGGTCGTCACCGGTACCAGCTGGGTCACCGGCGCGGACGAGACCGGCCGCCACGTCATCGGTCTCGTCGCCGGCCGCGACTTCACCCCGGACGGGGTCATTCACGCCGCCGAGATCCGCGACGGCGACCCGAGTCCCGGGCCGTCGGGCGGGGTGATGCTCCCCGCGCGGGGGATCGATATGGGCCACATCTTCCAGCTCGGCCGCAAGTACGCCGACGCGCTGGACCTGAAGGTGCTGGACCAGAACGGCAAGCTCGTCACGGTCACGATGGGGTCCTACGGCATCGGCGTCTCCCGGGCCGTGGCCGCCATCGCCGAGGACAACCACGACGACAAGGGCCTCGCCTGGCCCCGCGAGATCGCGCCGTATGACGTGCATCTCGTCGTCGCCGGCACGGGTCAGGAGCTGCTGAACGCCGCCACCGTGGTGGCCGGTGACCTGGACGCCGCGGGCGTGTCGGTCCTGCTGGACGACCGGCCGGCGTCCCCGGGCGTGAAGTTCGCCGACGCCGAGCTGCTGGGGATGCCCACCATCGTGGTCATCGGCCGGTCGTGGGCGACGGGCACCGCCGAGGTCCGGGACCGGGCGTCGGGGGAGAAGTCCGACGTGGCCGCCGACGAGCTGGTGTCGACCGTGCTGACCGCCGTCGGGGGCTGAGCTCCACCCCGGCTCCCCACCCCCCTGTCGGCGTGACCATCACCGGTTCGTGGAGCCGATCACGCGGAAAGTGGGGGTGGGGGACCGGTCAGCCGCAGTGGCCGGGCCAGGTGCTCGCCGCGGTGTAGGTGACGCCGTTGGACGCCTTAATCCAGCCGAACGCGGCAATGCACTTCCCCTTCCCGTACACCGACACCGGGCCGGCGTAGGAGCGGAAGGTCCCCTCGTTCTCGTCGTGCTGGATCGAGGTGCAGGTCCCGCCGCCGGGGCGTGTCTCGCGGCACGACGACAGCGACACGAACGTCTTCAGGTACACCCCGGCGGTCGGTCCCATGTGCCGGGTCAGCGCGCAGTTCCGGCCGGTCGCGCTGCTGTAATAGATCTCCAGCTGGGCGATCTTCACGCCGCTCTTGACGATCGGGTAGGTCGAGATGCGGCTGCCGCCGCACTCACCGGCCGCCGACGCTGACCCCGACGCCACGAACAGGCTGAGCAGCAGGGTGAGCACGGTCAACGCCGCCGTCCGGGCGACGCGGGCCGGCCGTCGACGGGGCCGGTAGGTGAAAAGCGAGCGCAGGCTGAGGGTCACAGGGGCTCCCGATGGACGGCCCTCCACGGTGAGGGCGCGACGGTGGCGACCGATCGGGTGAGATGCACCTGATCGATGACCTCGAACGGGGCAGAAGCTATCACCGATCGTCAGCCGAGCCCAGGGTGGAGCGGCGTTCGGGCACGTTCGGGTCAGAGCCGGTGGGCCAGTGCCAGCGCCACGATCCGGTCGACGACCTCCCACGGGACCTCCACTGCGTACGGGAGGTGCACCGCGTCCTTCGCGGCCCGCCACGGCCCGATCAGCTCCTCGTCGCCGGCGTCGCCGAACGGCACCGGGTACATCCCGATGTGCTTCTTCCAGGCGGCGACGTAGAGCACCGGGGTGCCGTCCGACAGCACGGTCGGCATCTGGTAGCTGATCTTCTCGCCGTAGCCGGGCACCGTGCGGCGCAACCGGTCCCGGATCTGCTCGAACCGCTCCCGGACGGCCTCCGGGTGCGTCGCGAGGTAGTCGTCCACGGTCGTCGCGGCGGGGGACACGGGGACCTCCGGGGTGGTCGGCAGCGGCGGGTCAGGCCTCGTCGCCGGGAAACGGGACGGTGCTCGGGGCCACTCCGGCCAGCACCCGCCAGCCGGTGAGCCGCACCGCGGAGTCCGACAGTGCGGTCAGCGCGAAGCGGCGCAGCTGGTTGTTGGCGGTCGAGCCGACCACCGCCCGCCAGGCGTTGGTGGCGTCCTTCTCGATGAGCACCGCGACCTGCAGGGCGGTGACCCGGTCGTTGACCACGACGGGCAGCTGGTAGGCCACCTCGGTCGCGATCGGCTGGGCCCCGACCGAGCTCAGCAGGTCGCTGGTCGAGTCGCGGATCTGCTCGTTGGCCAGCCGGCACTGCCGGATCAGCGCCAGGTCGTCGCCGTCCCAGGCGCGGATCAGGCCGTACGCCCACACCGCGGCGTGTGCGGTGCCGAGGCCGGTCTGCACCGCGGTGACCGCGTCCGGCTCGACGCTGCCGATGTCGACGCGGGTCGTGACGACCGCGCCACCGCTGCCGGGAACGACCGAGACGGAGGCGTCCCCCGACGGGGTACCGCCCGCGGACGGGTCAGGGCTGGACGGGGTGGTGGGCGCGGTCATACGGAGAGCACCGATCGGTGGGTGGCCAGGCAGGCCGATACGGAGGCGAACAGGGCGGCCCGGTAGGCGCCGGTGGTGACCACGCCGTCGCTGAACTGCAGCTGGGCGTTCTCGGCGTCGGAGCGGATGACCCCGAGCGCGGTCGTGAGGTCGGGGTCGACCTGGACCGTGCCGGTGCCGGCCGGCGCGGACGGATCAGTGGACGCGATGACCGATCCCTGGCCGCGCGCGTCCTCGGTGCGCAGCGCGTCCAGGTGCGCGGCGCGGTCGGCGCGCAACGGCGTGAGCAGGGCCACGGTGGTGGCGTCGGCGGCGAAGGTGGCCAGCGTCGCGTCGAGCCGGGCCAGGTGCAGACGGGTGGTGGCGATCAGCGTCTCGATCGGGTCGACCGGGGGCGGCGCCTCGACGGTGCTGGTCACGGTGGGTGCGTCCCCGCCGAAGACCGAGCAGCCGGACAGCGCCACCGCACCCGTCACACCCACACCGGTCAGGAAAGAGCGTCGGCCGATGGCGCGTGGACGGGGACTGGGCACGCCGGTCATCATTCCAGAGCGGTTACTCTGATCCGGACAACTACACAGGTGGGAGACGCGATGAAGCCGGCTGACGAGGCCACGCTGCGTGAACTGGCACGGTCCGTGGTCGGGCGCGTCGACGGTCTCGACCTGGAGGACGTGGTCGTCGTGGCCGCCGGACGGCGCTCGGTCGTACGGGTGGTCGTGGACGGCGAGCGCGGGGTCACCCTCGACGCCGCCGCCGAGATCAGTCGTGCGCTGGCCGCCGAACTGGACGCCGCCGAAGCCGCGGGTACCGCCTTCGTCGGCTCCGAGCCCTACACCCTCGAGGTGACCAGCCCCGGCGTCGGTCGCCCGCTCACCGAGGAACGGCATTTCCGCCGCGCCCGTGGTCGGCTCGTCACCGTCACCCTGCTGGACGGCACCCGTGTCGAGGGCCGGGTCCGGCGCGTCGCCGACGGAGCGCTGGAGCTGCTCGCCGGCACCGACGCCACCGTCACCGGCCTGCCGCTGTCCGACATCCGCCGGGCCAAGGTCGAGGTGGAGTTCGGGAAGATGCCCCCCGCCCACGTCGCCATCCTGGACGCCGACGGCTTCGTCGACCCGGCCCGGGCCTTCGACGAGGTGCCCGCCGACGAAGCGGACGACGACGACCTGACCGACGACCTGACCGACACCGACGACGAGTTCGACGGGGATCCGGACGACGACCTCGACGACGACCCGGCCGACGCCGACCTCGA
>JBQGEH010000368.1:0-2197 GCA_052039515.1 Nakamurella sp.
GATGAATCCGGACGAGAAGACGTTGCGGAAGGTGTCCGGGAACGGCGAGATCTGCTGGCCCCCCAGGGCGAGCAGGGTGGCGCCCCGGAAGATCAGCATCCCGGCCAGGGTGACGATGAACGCCGGTACCCCGAAGAACGCCACCCAGTAGCCCTGCCAGGCGCCGACCAGCGCGCCGATGCCGAGCACCAGCAGGACGCCGATCCAGATCGGCAGGTCCATCCGGACGATGAACACCCCGGCCATCGCCCCGGCGAAGCCGACGATGGAACCGACCGACAGGTCGATGTGCCCGGCGATGATCACCATGACCATGCCGATCGCCAGGATCAGGATGTGTGCGTTCTGCACGATGAGGTTCGAGATGTTCTGCGGGGCCAGGATGGTCCCGTTGGTCAGCACGCCGAACAGCAGCAGGATGACGACGAACGCCACGAAGATGCCGCTCTGCCCGAGGGACCGGCGGACGGTGCCGAGGAAGTCGCCGCCCGGGGAGGACGGCACCTTGGACGGTTCGGTGGGGGTCAGGACGTTGGAGGCCATGTCGGGGATCCTCTGCTCGATCAGTCGCGCGGGTGGTTCGGGCCGGGAGCCGCTGCCGCCGTGCGGGTCTCGGACTCGGCCGGCAGGGCGACCGAGTGTTCGGCGTCGGGCACCGCTTCCGGCGGGAGGTCGGTGAGGGTGCCCTGCTCGCGGGTCATGTACCGCATCAGCACCTCCTGCGAGGCGTCGGCCCGGCTCACCTCACCGGTGATCCGGCCGGCCGACAGGGTGTAGATGCGGTCGCAGAGTCCCAGCAGCTCAGGCAGTTCCGAGGAGATGACCAGGACGCCCTTCCCGGCGTCGGCGAGGTCGTTGATGATGCCGTAGATCTCGTACTTGGCGCCGACGTCGATGCCGCGGGTGGGTTCGTCGAGGATCAGCACGTCGGGGTCGGAGAAGACCCACTTGCTCAGCACGACCTTCTGCTGGTTGCCGCCGCTGAGCTGGCCGACGACCGAGAGCACCGACGGGGCCTTGATGTTCATGCTGGAGCGGTAGCGGTTGGCGACCTCGAACTCCCTGCCGTCGTCGACCCAGCCGCGCGGAGCGATCTTGCCCAGGGCGGCGGCCGAGATGTTCCGCTTGATGTCCTGGATGAGGTTGAGCCCGTCCAGCTTGCGATCCTCGGTGGCGTAGGCCAGGCCGGCTTCGATGGCCGCCCGTACGGAGCGGACCTCGATGGGCTGGCCCTCCTTGAACAGCTGACCGGAGATGCCGGTTCCGTAGGAATGGCCGAAGACGCTCATCGCCAGTTCGGTACGGCCCGCGCCCATCAGGCCGGCCAGCCCGACGATCTCGCCGCGCCGGACGGTGAGATTGGCCTTGTCGACCACCACCCGGTCGCGATGCTGCGGGTGGTGCACGGTCCAGTCCTGGATGCGCAGCAACTCCTCGCCGATCACCGGCTCGTGGTCCGGGAAGCGCTGGTCGAGATCGCGCCCGACCATGCCGCGGATGATGCGGTCCTCGGTGACATCGTCGGTCATCGCCAGGGTCTCGACCGAGCGGCCGTCCCGGATGATGGTGGTGGAGTCGGCGATGGCCCGGATCTCGTTGAGTTTGTGCGAGATGATGATGCAGGTGATGCCCTCCTCCCGCAGGCCGCGGAGCAGGCCCAGCAGGTGGTCGGAGTCCACATCGTTGAGGGCGGCGGTCGGCTCGTCCAGGATCAGCAGCTTGACGTTCTTGGACAGCGCCTTGGCGATCTCGACCAGTTGCTGCTTGCCGACCCCGAGGTCACCGACGCGGGTGGTGGGGTTCTCGGCGAGACCGACCCGGGTCAGCAGGGCGGCGGCCTCGGCGTTGGTGCGGTTCCAGTCGATGACGCCCCGACGGGACCGCTCGTTGCCCAGGAAGATGTTCTCGGCGATCGACAGGTAGGGGCTGAGCGCCAGCTCCTGGTGGATGATGACGATGCCGCGGTCCTCGCTGGACCGGATCCCGGAGAAGTGGCAGATCTCGCCGTCGAAGACGATGTCCCCGGTGTAGGTCCCGTGCGGATACACCCCGGAGAGCACCTTCATCAGGGTGGACTTGCCGGCGCCGTTCTCGCCGCAGATGGCGTGCACCTCGTGCCGGATGACGGCCAGGTCGACGCCGTCCAGGGCCTTGACCCCGGGGAACTCCTTGCTGATGCCGCGCATCTGCAGGATGT
>JBQGEH010000369.1:0-20357 GCA_052039515.1 Nakamurella sp.
GGGGTCGGGCGCACGGGCGGCCCCCCACCCACCCCCCCGCCCGCCGCCGGGGGGGGGGGGCGGGGGGCCCTCGGGGGTGGGACCGGTCAGAGCTTGGGGCCGGGCACCGCCACCGGGAGCTTCTCGCCGCGCGCCTGCAGCGACAGCGCCAGGAAGTACACGAACGCCAGACTCAGGATCAGCGACGCCCAGATGCCGAAACCCGGGCCGGCGCTGATCGACGCGCCGATCTCGTCGGCGCCGGAGATGGTGCTGTAGGTGAAGATGTCGATCAGCGCGATGAGGTAGACCACGACCGCCACCACGGCGGCGTAGAGCAGCCACAGCGGCTTGATCTCCTTGGTGAGCAGCCCGGTGAGCAGCTGCGTCGCCCGGATCGCGGTGATCGCCAGCACCAGCAGCGGGGCGATCCACCAGAACCGGTTCCAGCCGCCCAGGCTGACGCTCTGCGACAGCGTGCCGAAGTCGAAGGAGTAGGACCACCAGCCGAAGAAGCTGAAGATCAGCAGCAGGACGCCGAGGCCGAGGACGACCCAGTCGCCGGTGCCGACCTTGGAGACGTCGATGGGCGGCAGGCTGGGGGCGTTGGACCCGGTCTGGGCGCCGCCGAAGCCGCCGGGGGCCGGCGGCGGGAAACCCTGCTGGTTGCCCGGGGTGCCATAGCCCTGCGGGGGAGGGCCGTAGCCCTGTTGCGGTGCGCCGTACCCCTGATGGGGTGCGCCATAGCCCTGCTGCGGGGCGCCGTACCCCTGCTGGGAGGCGCCGCCCTGACCCTGCGCCGGCTGGCCGTAGGCCTGCTGCTGGTCACCGGACGGAGCACCGTAGCCGCCGTGCTCCTGCTGCGGCTGCCCGTACTGCGGCTGCGGGTGGGGGTTCTGCGTCTGGGGCGGCGGGAAACCCGGGCTCGGCTGTCCGCCGTAGCCGGGCTGGCTGTACTGCTGCGGGGCGTCGCCGTAGCCCTGGGGCGGCGGGCCGTACCCCTGGGGCGGCGGGCCGTAGCCGCCCGGGGCGGACGGGAAGCCGGTGGGCGGGCCGGCGTCGGCGGGGGTCGACCCGGCCGGCTTCTTGTCCAGCGACGGGTGCTGTTCGTCGGGCGGGGGCTGGGTCACGACGTCCTCCAGGGATGGGCGGGTGGTGTGATGCGCGTGTGCGTCTCTGACCGTCATTGACAAAGGTGCGTGGTGAGGGTATTCCTACCCGCCCGCGCCGTCGCGGAGGCTGGCGCACACGTCCGGGGGTACCGGTGCCGGGAGCGGCGGGTCGGGGTCCACCGCCCCCGGCCCGAGACAGAGGACGCCCACCGGGCCGCTGATACAGCGGAGTCCGGGACAGCGGCGCCGCGATCAGCCGCCGGCGAAGGGCGGGAGCACGTCCAGCTGGGCGCCCGGGTGCAGCGGGGTGTCGACGTCGTGCACGGCGATCTCGTCGAGCAGGAAGCTGCACCGCTGCAGGACGGTGGTGAACTCGGCCCCGAACCGGGCACGACCGTGGTCGAGCAGGGCCCGCACGGTCGCCGGCGGGGCCAGCTCGACCTGCTCCTCCTCGCGGCCGGCGGCCGCCGCCGCGGCCGCGTAGTACCGCACGGTCACCGGGATGCCGTCCACGTCAGCCCCCGATCGCCGACATCGGGCGTTCCGGCTGCAGGAACGACGGGTCGTCGATACCGTGCCCGGGCCGCTTCACCCACATCCCGCCGCGCCAGGCGGCGGCGACCTCCGCGTCGTCGGCGCCGCCACGGAGCAGGCCCCGCAGGTCGGTCTCGGACGTGGCGAACAGGCAGTTGCGGATCTGCCCGTCGGCGGTCAGCCGGGTCCGGTCGCAGTCGCCGCAGAACGGCCGGGTGACCGAGGCGATCACGCCGACCTGACCGACCACGCCGTCCGGGCCGAGGACGTCGAACAGCTCCGCCGGGGCGCCGTCCCGCGGGGCGGGGTGCGGGCGGAGCGTGTGCACGGCCGCGAGCCGGTCCAGGATCTCCGCGGCGGTGACCATGGTCGAGCGGTCCCAGCCGTGCTGGGCGTCCAGCGGCATCTGCTCGATGAACCGCAGCTGGTAGCCGTGCCGCAGCGCGAAGGCCAAGAGCTGCGGTGCCTCGGCGTCGTTGACGCCGCGCATCAGCACGGTGTTGATCTTGACCGGGGTCAGACCCGCGGCCGCTGCGGCGGCGAGCCCCTCGACGACGTCGCCGAAGCGGTCGCGCCGGGTCAGCCGGGCGAAGACGGCGGGGTCCAGGGTGTCCAGCGAAACGTTCAGCCGGTCCAGCCCGGCCGCGGCCAGCGCCGGAGCCTTGCGGGCGAGCCCGAGACCGTTGGTGGTCAACGACTGGCGGGGACGGCGGGGGAGGGCCGCGACCCGGGCGATCAGCTCGACGATGCCGCGCCGCAGCAGCGGCTCGCCGCCGGTGAAGCGGACCTCGTCGATGCCCAGGTCCTCGGTGCCGATCCGGATGAGGCGCAGCAGCTCGTCGTCGGAGAGCAGCTCGTCGGTCGGCATCCAGTCCAGACCCTCGGCGGGCATGCAGTAGGTGCAGCGCAGATTGCAGCGGTCGGTGAGCGACACCCGCAGATCGGTCGCCGTCCGGCCGAAGCGGTCGACCAGACCCGGCAGATCCGGGCGGTCGGCGGTGTCCGACGCCGGGGACACCGGGGCGGCCCCCGGTCGGGCCCCCGGGCGTGGCAGCCCCAGCGGCACGACGGTCATGCGGCCAGCGTAACCGGGTCACCGGAGGCTTCCCCGCGGTCCCGGAGCGGGCGTCCCCGTCCGGGTGAAGGACCGAGCCGAAAATATATGTTCCCCGACACGATCACGAAATACGGCACTCCTACCGTGTGACCAGCGCCGAGACGATGCGCCGGAATGATCACCCGCCGTCGTCACCGCGTATTCCGGGTCACCGCCGTCCCTGGTGTCCCGCCGGTTCTCCCGCGCCATTCGCCCGGCCGTTCTCCGCTCGTCGCCGTCGTTCCCCTTCGCCGTCCGCGTCCGAGACGCGGACGCGCTGCCGCCCCGTCCGGGAAAGGACACCCATGACCGACACGCTGAAATCCGCACAGGTGGTCGCGACCGCACCCACCGACGTCCTCGCCCCCGACCAGGGTGCCCATCCCGGCGGAGCGATCATCAAGCCCGGGTACGACCCACGGCTGACCAACGAGGATCTCGCGCCGCTGGAGAAACAGACCTGGAAGTCGTACTCGTTCTTCGCGTTCTGGATGAGCGACGTGCACAGCGTCGGCGGATACGTCACCGCCGGCAGCCTGTTCGCCCTGGGGCTGGCCGCCTGGCAGGTGCTCGTCGCGCTGCTCGTCGGCATCACCATCGTCTACTTCCTGTGCAACCTGGTCGCCCGGCCGAGTCAGCTGACCGGCACGCCCTACCCGGTCGCGTCGCGCATCCCGTTCGGTGTCCTCGGGGCGAACGTCCCGGCCATCATCCGCGGCCTGATCGCGGTGGCCTGGTACGGCATCCAGACCTACCTGGCCTCGCACGCCCTGGTGCTGCTGGCGGTCAAGTTCTGGCCGTCCTGGGCGCCGATCGCGGACAAGACCCAGTACGGGTTCGTCGGGTTGTCGCTGCTCGGCTGGATCGCCTTCATGATCATGTGGGTGGCGCAGGCCGTGGTGTTCTGGCGCGGCATGGAGTCGATCAGGAAGTTCATCGACTTCTGCGGACCCGCGGTGTACGTCGTGATGTTCGCGCTGGCGATCTACCTCGTCGCGAAGGCCGGCTGGTCCAACATCGACTTCAACCTGGCCGAGGGTGGCCTGACGCTCACCGGGTGGGCGGCGGTCCCGGTCATCCTGTCCTCGATCGCCCTGGTGGTCTCCTATTTCTCCGGACCGATGCTGAACTACGGCGATTTCGCCCGTTACGGGAAATCGTTCGCCGCGGTCAAGAAGGGCAATTTCCTCGGGCTGCCGGTCAATTTCATCGTGTTCTCGTTGCTGGTCGTGGTGACGGCCGCGGCGACCCGTCCGGTGTTCGGCGAACTCATCACCGATCCGGTGGAGACGGTCAACCGCATCGATTCGGTGACCGCGGCGCTCATCGGCGCGCTGACGTTCATGATCGCCACCGTCGGCATCAACATCGTCGCGAACTTCATCTCGCCGGCCTTCGACTTCTCCAACGTCGCGCCGCAGAAGATCTCGTGGCGGATGGGCGGCATGATCGCCGCGGTCGGCTCGGTGCTCATCACCCCGTGGAACCTGTACTCGAGCCCCGACGTCATCCACTACACGCTGGACGTGCTGGCCTGCTTCATCGGCCCGCTCTACGGCGTGCTGATCGCCGACTACTACCTGATCAAGAAGCAGCGGGTCAGCGTGGACGACCTGTACACGCTGGACCCGAAGGGCCGCTACCACTACACGAAGGGCTACAACCCGGTCGCCATCGGCGCCACCGCGCTCGGAGCGGTCATCGGCATCGTCATCGTGTTCTTCCTGCCGGCGTCGGTCGCCGCCTACGCCTGGTTCATCTGCGCGGCCATCGGCTTCGTCGCGCACTGGGTGGGCACCGCCGTGGTGCGCAACTCCGTGCCCACCGACGACCTGCCGGCGCCGGCCGGCGTGACGGGCTGACGTGCGGATCACCGTCGTCAACCCCAACACCACCGCGGCGATGACCCGGCGGATCGGGGAGGCGGCCCGGGCGGTCGCGGCGGCCGGCACCACCGTCGAGGCGGTGAATCCGTCGATGGGGCCGGTGTCCATCGAGAGCCACTACGACGAGGCGCTGGCCGTGCCCGGGCTGCTCGCCGAGATCCGCCGGGCGCAGGCGGCCGGCAGCCAGGGGTTCGTGGTCGCCTGCGTCGGTGACCCGGGCCTGGACGCGGCCCGGGACCTCGCGGCCGGTCCGGTGGTCGGCATCGCCGAGGCCGCGATGCACGCCGCGAGCTTCCTCGGCCGGTCGTTCAGCGTGGTGACCACGCTGGGCCGCACGGCCGGCCGGGCCGCCGACCTGGCCGGCCATTACGGCTTCGGGCGGCAGTGCGCGCGGGTGCGGGCCTGTGAGGTACCGGTGCTGGAGCTCGACGACCCGGGCGGGGACGCCTACGCCCGGATCGAGGTGGAGTGCCGGGCGGCGGTCGCCGAGGACGGGGTCGACGTCGTCGTGCTGGGCTGCGCCGGGATGGCCGACCTGTGCCGGCGGCTGTCGGCCGCGGTCGGCGTCCCGGTGGTGGACGGGGTGGCCGCGGCGGTCAAGCAGGTGGAGGGGCTGGTCACGATGGGCCTGCGGACCAGCACCCGGGCCGAGTTCGCGCCGCCGCCGGCCAAGCGATACGCCGGGCTGCTGGCGGGCTTCGCGGTCAACTGAGGACGCCGCCCGGTCGCACGACCGTCACGAAGGGGCAACACGGCGTGGTTAGCGTCCCGGACGTCCGGAGGCGGTGGAGCGGGGGTGCGCGCGTGAACGGACCCGACGAACGCCGGTCCGGCCCGCCGCGGCGCCGGTCGGTGCTGGTCAGCCGGTTGCGGCCGCCCGCCGGCGGCGCCCCCGCCGAGATCACCGGGGAGCTGCGGACGGTCATCCTGTCCGGGGACGTCCCGCCCGGCACGGTGATCCCGGTCGCCGACGTCGCCGGGCACTTCGGGGTGTCGCCGATCCCGGTGCGGGAGGCGTTGAAGACGCTGGCCGCCGAGCAGCTGGTCGACCACCGGCCGCACGGCGGCTACACCGTCGCCACCCTGACCCGGTCGGAGCTGCGCGAGCTGTACGTGGTGCGCGGCGTGCTGGAGGCGGCGGCCCTGGCCGCCGCGGTGGACCTCGCCGGCCCGGCCGACCACACGGCGGCCGCCGCCGCGCTCGACGCGCTGGACGGTGCGATGCACACCGGTGACCACCGCGCCTACCACCGGGAGAGCCGCCGCTTCCACTTCGCGCTGGTCACCCCGTGCCGGATGTCGCGGCTGCTGCACATGCTGCGCTCCACCTGGAACCTCACCGAGCCCTACCAGCCGATGGCCCACATCGGGGACGAGGCCCGGCGCCGGTTGCACGGCGAGCACCGGGACATGCTGACCGCGTTCGTCGGTCGGGACGCCGCGGCGCTGGCCCGGCTGGCCGCCGGTCACCAGCACGACCTCGAGTCCTCGATCGCCGCCCTGCCCGCCGACGGGCCGGCCACCGCCTGGTCCGGCGGTGGTGAGCCGCCGCCCGCCCGCCCGCGGTGACCGGACCGCGCCGCCCGCCCCGGCGCAAAGCGCGCTAGCGTGGCAGGCGTGTGGACCGACCAGGACCGCGAGCGCAGCTTCGACCGGGTGACCCGGTTCGTCGTCGCTCTCCCCGCCGCCGCGGCGGTGCCCTGGGGCACCCACCTGCGGCTGACCGTGCGGGACAGGGGATTCGGGTACGCGATGGCCGACCACCACGGCGACGGGCGGTTGGCCGTCACCTGCAAGGCCCCGCCGGGGGCCCAGCAGGCGCTGGTCGCATCGGACCCGGGACGCTATTTCGTCCCGGCGTACACCGGCCACCACGGCTGGATCGGCGCCCATCTCGACGACGCCCACGACCCCGACTGGGACGAGATCAGCGGGCTGCTGCGCCAGGCCTGGGAGATGACCGCGCCGCGCGACCTGCGGCTCGCACGGGCGGCCGCCGATGGTTGACCCGACCTACGACGCCGTCGGCCCGGAGCTCGTCGCCGAGCTCACCGATTTCACCTTCGCCCTGCGGCTCGCCGGGGTCGCCGTCACCATCGACGGCTCGATGGACTTCCTGCGCGCGGTGGCCGGTCTGGATTCCCACGACCACGTCCAGCTCTACTGGGCCGGACGCAGCACGCTCTGCGAGGGCCCGGCCGACTTCGGCATCTACGACGAGACGTTCAACTGGTTCTTCCGCCGCGCCGTCCCGACCCGGCCGCCGCGGCCCGTGGGCCGGCGGTCGGTGGTCCGGTTGGTCACCGCGGACGACGTCGCCCCGGACGACGCGCGCCACCGCCCCCGCAGCGCCGGCCCGGCATCCGCCGCCTCCGACCTGGACGCCCTGCTGGACGGCGCGACCGCCGAGCCGGAGCTGATCCGCCACGACGACCTGGACCAGCTTGGCGAGGACGAGCTGACCGAGCTGACCTCGCTGGTCCGGTTGCTGGAACCGGCGTCACCCGGGCGCCGCCGGTCCGCGCTGGAGACCGGCCGGTCGCTGCGGGCGGTCCTGCGCGCCGCCGGTCCGGACGGGCTGGGTCTGCGGCTCGGCACCCGGCCGCGGACGATGGTCGTGCTGGTCGACGTCTCCGACACGATGGCCGCCCACGCCGAGCCGGTGCTGCGGTTCGCCCACACCGCCCGCCGGGCCCTGGGCGGCGGCTGCGAGGTGCACACGATCGGGCATCCGTCGCTGAGTCTGTCCCGGGCGCTGGACACCCCCGACGCCGACGAGGCGCTGGACGCGGCCGCCGAACTGGTCCCGGGGTGGACCACCGCGGCTCCGCTCGGTCAGTCGCTGTGGGCGTATCTCGACGACCAGGCCCACCGCCGGGCGACGCGCGGCGCCGTCGTCGTCGTGGTCAGCGACGGCTGCGACCGGGGGAGTTCGCCGCTGCTCATCGAGCAGGCCCGCCGGCTGGCCCGGACCAGCCGCTCGTTCCTGTGGATCAACCCGCACCGGGCGACGGACGGTCTGGCCCCCGCACCGCGGGGTCTGCTGGCCGTCCGCCCGTTCTGTGACCAGTTGTTCGCCGGTCAGGCGTTGACCGGCCTCGGGGAGCTGATGGACGCCACCCGCGATGCGTGAGGCGCTGGCGGAGCTGCGCCGCTGGTGGGACGCCGGGGCCACGGTCGGGATGGCCACCGTCGTGGGCACCTACGCCTCCGCGCCCCGGCCGGCCGGGGCCACCATGCTGGTCGGCCCGGACGGCACCGCGGTCGGCTCGGTCTCCGGCGGTTGCGTCGAGGGCGCGGTCTACGAGCTGGCGACGGCCGTCCGCGACGGGGCGGCGCCGACCCGGCAGCGGTACGGGATCTCCGACGAGCTCGCCGAGAGCGTCGGGCTGACCTGCGGCGGCGTCGTCGACGTCTTCGTCGAGGCCGTCGACCGGGTGCGGTTCCCGGACTTCGCCGTGCTCGCCGACGCCGTCACCGCCGGCGAACCGGTGGCCGCGGCGACCGTGCTGACCGGTCCGGCCGCCGGCGCACACCTCGTGGTGCTGGGCGAGTCGCCCGGCGAGAGCCGCCGTCGCGTCGGCGGTCTCGGATCGAGGCGGCTGGACGACGCGGTGACCGACGACGCGCTCGGGCTGCTCACCGCGGGACGCTCGGGCATCCTGCGGTACGGACCGGACGGGGAACGCCGCGGCGAGGGTCTCGACGTATTCGTGCAGTCCTTCGCCCCGGCGCCCCGGATGTTCGTGTGCGGCGCCATCGACTTCTCCGCCGCCGTCGCCGAGATGGGCCGCTTCCTCGGGTACCGGGTGACGGTGTGCGACGCCCGGCCGGTGTTCGCCACCGCCCGCCGCTTCCCGGGCGTCGACGAGGTGGTCGTCGACTGGCCGCACCGCTACCTGGCCGCGCAGGCGGCCGCCGGGTCGCTCGACGAGCGGACCGTGGTGTGCGTGCTCACCCACGATCCGAAGTTCGACGTCCCGTTGCTGGCCGTCGCCCTGCGGTTGCCGATCGGCTACGTCGGGGCGATGGGGTCCCGCCGCACCCACGCCGACCGGCTGGACGGGCTGCGCGCGGCCGGGCTCACCGAGTCCGAGCTGGCCCGGCTGGCGTCGCCGATCGGACTCGACCTGGGTGCGAGAACTCCTGCGGAGACGGCGGTCTCGATCGCCGCGGAGATCATCGCGCGGCAGTGGCAGGGCCGCGGCCGCCCGCTGTCGGAGCTGACCGGGCCGATCCACCACGCCCGTCTCACCGACGGGGACGCGCCCGGCGACGCTCAGGCCGAGGCGGTCGCCCGGTCGGCGAGCAGCTCGTCCAGCCGCTCGTAACCCTCCACCACGCCGTACTCCATGCCGGACGTGACGGCCATGTCGCGGGCCTCGACACTGGGGTAGACCTCGTGGATCTCCAGCCGGGTACGACCGTCCAGGTCGACGAAGCGGGCGCTGCCCAGGGTGACCGCGTCCGGGGCGCCGTCGAACTCGAAGGTCTGCACGATGAGCGCGTCGGTCTGCACGGTGTGGAAGACGCCGCGGAAGCCGTAGCGGCCCTCACCGTCGGAGTGGGTGTACTGCCAGCGGCCGCCGGTCACCGCGTCGAACTCGTGGACCTCCATCTCCAGTCCGCGCGGGCCGAGCCACTGCCGGACCAGGTCCGGGTCGGTGTGGGCGCGGAAGACGGCCGACACCGGTGCGTCGAACTCGCGGACGATGTCCACGAACGGGGTGCCGGGCGTGGTGGTCAGGGTGGTGCTCATGGCGTCTCCTCCTCGGAGCGGGTGGGGGTGGGGGGCCGGTCGGCGAGCAGCGCCTCCAGGCGGCGGAAGCGGTCCTCGGTGACCAGCCGGTAGCGGTCGATCCAGGCGGTCAGCCGTTCCAGGGCCGCCGGATCCAGGTGCACGGGGCGGCGTTGCGCGTCCCGACTGCGGGTGACCAGGCCGGCGGCCTCGAGCACCGGGACGTGCTGGGAGACGGCCTGCGTGGTGATGGGGAACAGGGTGGCCAGCTCGGTGACGGTGGCCGGCCCGCGGGACAACCGGGCGACGATCGCCCGGCGTACCGGGTCGGCCAGGGCGAGGAACGCCCGGTTCAGTGCGTCGTCGTCGATGGCCACCTCCTCTGCAAGTCTTCGCTTTATCAAGCGATTACTTGATAAGGATGCCGCCGGGGGACAGCGGGTGTCAAGAGGGGAGTGACGTCAGGGAGGGACACCGCAGGACGCCGGCGATCACCCGCACGCCGACGACGCACCCGCCGGGAACTGCGCGGTTCCGGACCGGGAACGCCGGCTGACCGGGCGGCGCCGCCGTCAGGCCAGCGCCGGGATCACCTCGGCGGCGAACAGGTCGATGCCCGAGGTGTCGTACGCCGCTTCGGCGAAATAGGTGATGGCGTAGGTCATCCCGGCCTGCTGCAGCTCCCGGAGGTTGGTCACGATCTGCTTTGGGGTGCCGACGGCGGGCATCCCGCGCAGCGCGTCCACCGTCTCGCGCACCTTCGCCGGGGACAGCGTCCCGCTCAGTCGGGACGCGATCCCGTCCAGCCGGTCCTCGACCTCGCGGTCGTTGCGTCCGATGACCACGTTGTAGTTGGCCGACCGGGTGATCGCGTCGAAATCGGTTCCCACCTCGGCACAGTGGCCCCGCAGGATCTCCGATTTGGCGGTGAAGCCGTCCAGCGTGCCGTCGAAGTTGGTGTACTGCGCGTAGCGTGCCGCGATCCTGAGCGTCACCTTCTCCCCGCCGCCGGCGATCCACAGCGGAATCCCGTTGTCCTGCAGGGGGAGTGGGTAGCAGCGGGCGTCGTCCACCTGGTAGTGCCGGCCGTCCAGGGTGGCCCGTCCGGTCGTCCAGGCCTGCCGCATGATCTGCACGCCCTCGTCCAGGCGGCGTAGGCGTTCACCGGCGGGTGGGAAGCCGTAGCCGTAGGCCCGCCACTCGTGCTCGTACCAGCCGCCGCCGATGCCCATCTCGACCCGGCCACCGGAGATCAGGTCGCAGGTGGCGGCCACCTTGGCCAGGTACATCGGGTTGCGGTAGGCCATGCAGGTGCACATCTGACCGAGTCGGATCCGCTCGGTGACCGCCCCGAACGCGGCCATCAGCGTCCACGCCTCGTGGGTGGCCTCCTCGGTCGGCTCGGGCACGGTGTGGAAGTGGTCGTAGACCCACAACGACTCCCAGGGCCCCGCGTCGGCGTGCCGCGCCAGGCGCTGCATCGTGGCCCACTGCTCGGCCGGGTCGATGCCGACCAGGTCCAGACGCCAGCCCTGCGGGATGAACACACCGAATCGCATCGTCATGACCGCGACCGTAGTCCCCGCCGCGTGCCCGCCGTCACACCCCCGGACGAGGAGGTCCACAGCAACCGCGGGGACGATGAACGGGTGCCGCGTCGTGCGACGGGGCCGGAGCGGAGTCGGTATGCGGTGGCGGTCCCTGGTGCTGGCGGCGGCGGTGGCGGCGGGTGTGGTCGTGCCGGCGGTCCCCGCGGCGGCGGCGCCGGTCGATGATGCGATCGCCGCGGCGGTCGCCCAGGCCGACGACGCCGGCGTCACCAGCTACATCACCGTGGTCGACCGGGCCACCGGGGAGGTCGTCGGCGAGACCGGCAACGCGCACGTCCAGGTGGCGTCCGAGTCGGTGATGAAGCTGTTCCTGGCCTCGTACTACGCGACCCAGGCCGGCGGCTCCGACCTGCTGTCGGAGAGCCGCCGCGCGTCGCTGGAGGAGATGATCGAGTACTCCGACGACGACATCGCCTCCGCGGTCTTCACCGAGGACGCCATCCCGTCGCAGGCACAGCGGTACGGGCTCACCGAGACCGCGAACGCCGACGACCCCGGCATGTGGGGCGCGGCGAAGATCTCCGCCCACGACATGGCGCTGTTCCTGTACCGGATGAGCAGCGACCCGCAGGTCGGCCCCTGGCTGATGACGGTGATGGCCCGGACCGCGCCGAACGGCCACGACGGCTTCGACCAGTTCTGGGGGTTCAACGCCCTCGACGGCACGCACGGCTCGAAACAGGGCTGGGGTAGCGAGAACTGGACCGCCGAACGCAACGCCGTGCACTCGGTGGGCTACACCGACCGCTGGTTCGCCGCCGTCCTGCAGACCGGCGGCTCGGGGACCTACTACACGATGCACGACACCGCGACGGCGTCCGCGCGGCTCATCCAGGACGCCCAGCGCGCCTCGCTCGCCCCCGTCGGCCGGCTGGAGACCGTGACGGTGGACCCGGCCACCGGAACGGCGACCGCCACCGGCTGGTCGTTCGACCCGACCGACGCGGCCGCGCAGATCGCCGTCGACGTCACCACCACCGGACCGGACGGCACCACCACCACGACCCGGACGACCGCGGCGGTCGACCGGCCCGACGTCGCGTTCACCACCGGCGCCCCCGGCGGTCACGGCTTCAGCGTCGCCGTGCCGGTCGCCGCACCCGGGCGGTACTCGGTGTGCGCCACCGGCCTGGACGGCGGCGACTCCCCGGACACCCCGCTGGGCTGTCAGGACGTCGACGTCGCCGCCGTGGCGCCGACGACCGCGGCCACCCCGGGGAGCTGGACCTGGGCGGGCCTGGTGCCGCGGCTGTTCGACCCGGTCGACGCGGCCCTCGGGGCGTGGGTCTGACCACGATCGCCCGGTCCGCCGGTCCCGATGCGCGATCATGGGGAGCGTGACCGACGCATCGACGACCCGCCCCACCGACACCCTCGCCCCGTGGTCCTACCTGATGGACATGGACGGCGTCCTCGTCCGGGAGGAGCACGCGATCCCGGGGGCCGGGGAGTTCATCGCCGAGCTCACCGCCAACGGCATCAACTTCGTCGTCGTCACCAACAACCCGCTCTACACCCGGCGCGACCTGCGGGCCCGGCTGCTGGCCGGTGGTCTGGACGTCCCCGAGGACCGGATCTGGACGTCGGCCCTGGCCACCGCGCAGTTCCTGCACACCCAGCGTCCGGAGGGCACCGCGTACGTCATCGGTGAGTCCGGGCTGACCACCGCGCTGCACGAGGTCGGCTACATCCTCAGCGAACGCGACCCCGACTACGTGGTGCTCGGTGAGACCCGCAACTACTCCTTCGAGCAGATCACCACCGCGATCCGGCTGATCCTCGGCGGCGCCCGGTTCGTCGCCACCCACCCCGACGCCACCGGGCCGAGCCCCTACGGCGTGCTGCCGTCGGTGGGCTCGATCGCCGCGCTGATCGAGACGGCGACCCAGCGGCGGCCCTACTTCGTCGGCAAGCCGAACCCGTTGATGATGCGCTCGGCGCTGCGGGCGATCGGCGCGCACTCGGAGAACACGGTGATGATCGGCGACCGGATGGACACCGACATCGTGGCCGGCATGGAGGCCGGGCTGCAGACCATCCTGGTGCTCACCGGTATCTCCACCCCGGCCAGCATCGAGGTGTACCCGTACCGGCCGCGGCTGGTGCTGGACTCGGTCGCCGACCTGGTCGGGCGCACCGGCGATCCGTTCGGTCCCCGTCCCCGCGCCTGACCGGGCCACCCGGCGGCGTCCCGACCGCCCTCACCGGGCCGCCCGGTGCAGCGGCGCGGACCGCACCACCACGGGCTCGGTGACGGTGCTCAGCTGGGCGCGGGCCGCGGTCACCCGGGCGCCGATCCGCGCCAGGTCGTCCGACTGGGCCACCACCGGCTTGATGCGGTAGGGGACCGCACCGTCGGCCCGGGTGTCCCCGGCGACCTCGGCGACCTCGGTGGCGTCCGGTGCCGGGGCGGTCGCCGGCACGGTGACCGGGTGCGGCGTCCCACCGACCCCGAACGTCACACCGTCGACCGGGTTGTCCACGAGCAGCAGCAGGGCCGCGGCCGCCAGCACGGCGACGGCGTGCAGCAGCAGCGACGCCAGCGACCGCCAGCGGCGGGCCGCGGAGCGGTGCGCGGGACGGGACGCCGGGGCGGACGGGACGGGGGACACGCAGTGGTGCGGGGAGCAGGAGGGCGCAGCGGAGGTCATGACTCCACGGTCGTCGGGCGGGGCCGTCGGCGGATCGGGGCAGCGCCCCGACCCCTACCCCAACGATTGGGGTGTGGGTACCCCGACGACCCCTACCGCCGGCCCGCACACCCCTACCGCAGGGCGGCACCCATCGCCGTGGCGAGCTCCCGCCGGGAGGCGATGCCGAGCTTGCCGTAGGTGCGCGACAGGTGGATCTCGACGGTCTTGAGCGTCACCCAGAGGGTCTCGGCGATCTGCCGGTTGGTCAGGCCCTCGACCGCGAGATCGGCGACCCGGCGCTCGGCGGCGGTCAGCGACAACGTGCCGCTGACGTGGGTCCGCCGCGGGCGGGCGCCCGCGTCCTCCAGGGCGGCGCGGGCCAATCGGGCCAGCCGCGTCGACTCGGTGCGGGCGGCCGCGTCCAGCGCGAGCCGCAGCGTCTCCCGCGCCGTCGTCCGGTCACCGGCGCGCAACTGACGCAGGCCCAGGTCGTGCAGCGCCCAGCCGTGGTCGAGCCGGTAGGGGGTGCGACCGAGGACGTCCACCGCCGCGTGCAGGGTGGCCGTGGCGCGGTCCGCGGGCTCGGCCATCGCCCGGGCGCGCAGCGCCATCCCGAGCGGACCCTCCAGCCCGGCCGCCTCGCAGACCGTGACCGCGTCGTCGGCGAGCGCGGCGGCCTCCTCCTGGCGTCCGGTGTGCGCCAGCAGCTCGGCCAGGCGCAGCTCGGCCCGGGTGAAGTGCGGCGTCACCCAACCCCGGCGGCGGTCGAACGCCACCGTCCGGCGCAGGTCGGCCTCGGCCTCCTCGGTGCGGCCGAGCAGGTAGCGGCTGTATCCGCGGATGGTGAGGATGAACGGCTCCATGAACGTCTCGGCCGCCACGCCCAGCTCCAGCTGCCCCTCGGCCTCGGCCACCCGGTCCAGGTGCACGAGGTTCTCCGACGTGATCGCCGCGGCGACCGGGATGGTCAGCTCGTACCCCAGCTCGCGGCACTGATCCAGGCACAGTTGCCCGCGGGCCGCGCCGGTGGCCACCGAGCCGAAGTCTCGGTGCCAGTAGCCGAACGACTGGTCGACGAAGAACCGGGACGCCGACAGGCCGAGCCGTGCGATGTGCGCCTCGCCGTCCTGCAGGACCTGCCGGCAGCGGTCGGGCGACTCGGCGAACCGCAGTGCGTGGGTGAGCAGGTTCCAGGTCGAGTTGCCCGGTCCGATCGTGTCGATGAGCCGGTCCCCGGCCAGCGCGCGCTCGGCCAGCTCCCGGACCTCCGTCCGGGGCCGGCCGGCGGCGGCCGCCTCCAGCGCCAGGTTGACCAGCATCACCGGGGACGGGTCCGCGTCGGCGCGGCCGGCCGCGAAGGCGGCGTCCCGGGCCTCGGCGAAGGCGTCCGGGAAGATCAGCGCCTCCAGGGTGAAGGCCTCCAGCCGCAGCGCCAGCGCCGGGTCGGTCGCCTCCTCGCGGCCCCGCCGGACCTGCTCGAGGGCCGCGATCGGGTCGTTGTGCACCATGTCGTTGCCCAGGGCCGCGCGGGCCCGCGCCGCGTCGTTCCCCGACGGGAGCAGCGTCAGCGCCTCCCGCAGCCGGTCGGCACCGCCCGGCTGCTGGGTGCGGACCTCGAGCTCACCCAGTTCCAGCAGCACCCGCGGCCGGAGGTCGGCGGGCGGCGGTTCGGCCAGCGCCCGGCGCAGGTGCGCGACGGCGCCGTCGGGGGCGTCGTCGGCGACCGCCGCCGCGGCCGCGGCCAGCAGGTCCGCCACCGCCTGCGGATCACCGGCCGGCGGGATGGCCGACCAGTGCCGGGCCACCTCGGCGGGCCGCGCTCCCTGGGCGCGCAGTCGGTCGGCGGCCGCCCGGTGCAGCCGCACCTTCTCCTCCGGTGGGCAGGACCCGAGCACGGCCGCCTCGACCAGCGGGTGCACGAACTCGCGGCTGCCCGGCCGCAGCACCGCCGCCGCGCCCAGGCGGTCCAGCCCGCCGCGCACCTCGTCGACGCTCAGCCCGGTGAGCGCGGCGACGTCGGCGTCCCCACCGCGGCCGCCGACCACCGCGACGGCCCGGGCCACGGTCTCCGCGGCGGGGCCGAGGGGCCGGAGCCGGCGGCGGACCGCGGGGGCCACCCCGGGGGCGCCCAGCGCGGTCAACCGGGCTCCCTCGTCGTCGGTGCCGCGCAGCCCGAGGGTGGCGGCCTCCCGGGCCAGCAGCGACACCAGCAGCGGACTGCCGCCGGTGGCGCGGAAGGCGGCGGCGGAGAACCCCGGCTCGGGGAGCCGGCCGAGCGCCCGGCCGAGGACGTCGGCGACGCCCTCGACGTCCAGCGGGCCCGGGGTGACGGTCCGGGCCGACGGCCCGTGGCTGATCTCGGCCAGCAGGTCGGTGGGGGCGTCCGGCTCGGCGGTGCGGACGGTCGCCGCGACCGTCAGCGACAGGCCGTCCAGCCGCCGCCCCAGGTACTCCAGGAAGCGCAGGGTCGGCAGGTCCGCCCACTGCAGGTCGTCCACCAGGATGAGCAGCGGACGCTCCTCGGTGAGGTTGACGGTCAGCCAGTACAGCCCGTGCTGGATCGCGTAGGCCGGTTCGTCACCGGCGTCGGCGCCCGCGAACAGGCCCGCCACCCGTCCCGCCGCCCCGCTGAGCAACCGCTCCCGGGCCGCCGGATCGGCGCCGGCCAGTGCGGGTTCGAACAGCTGGTAGACCACGCCGTGCGCGAACGACCGGTCCAGGACCGACGCCCGGGCCGACAGCACCCGCAGCCCGCGGGTGCCCGCCTCGTCGCGCAGGTACTCCAGCAGCGCCGTCTTGCCGATGCCGGCCGGCCCTTCCAGGACGATCACCCGGCCCTCGCCACGCGCGGCGTCGGACAGCGCCGCGTCCAGGATCGCCATCTCGTCGTTGCGTGCCACCAGATACCCAGCCACCCGAACAGCGTAAGGGCGTCGAGGGCGAGGACGACGTCCGGGACCGTGCTGCTCCGGACGGTGGACGGCCGTCACCCGCACCGGTCACCAGACGGCGCGGCCCCGTCACGAATCGATCACCGTACGGCCTCGACCCCGCTTTTCGGCGGGTGGCCCGAGCCCCTCGGGTTATCGTCGCGCGGTGAGTTTCACCGTCGGTTTCGACCTCGACATGACGCTGATCGACCCCCGCGCGGGTCTGGTCACGCTGTTCGACGTCCTCGCCGCCGAGTCCGGGGTGCCGCTGGACGGGGTCGCCTTCGGCAACCGTCTGGGCCCGCCGCTGGAGCAGGAGTTCGCCCGCTACGGGTTGGACATGCGCACCACCGCGGCACTGGTCGCCCGCTACCGGGAGCTGTACCAGGACATCGTCATCCCCACCACGGTCGCGCTGCCCGGGGCCATGGAGGCGCTGCAATCGGTCGCCGAACGCGGTGGTGACGTCGTCGTGGTCACCGGGAAGTACGGACCCAACGCCGTCGCGCACCTGGCCGCCCTGCGCGCCGAGGTGACCGCGGTGGTCGGTGAGCTGTGGGCGGGCGGCAAGGCGGTGGCGCTGCGCGAGCACCGTGCGGAGGTCTACGTCGGCGACCACACCGGGGACGTCGTGGCGGCGCGGGAGGCCGATGCGATGGCGGTGGCGGTGGAGACCGGCACGATCCCGCTGACCGCCCTGGCCGAGGCCTGCGCCGACGTGGTGATGCGAGACATCTCCGCGTTCCCGGCCTGGCTCGACTCGTACCTGATGGCCACCGTCCACTGACGGCGGGGCGGGTCAGGCGGCGGGGGTGTCCCGGCTGACCCGGGTGGCGCGGGCGCGGCCGGTGTGCCGGGCCTCCCGGGCCACCCCGACGAGGGCGACGCCGAGACCCACCGGGGCCAGCATGCAGGTCACGTTCAGCCACACCGGCAGGTTGCGCGAGCCGGTGGCGAACAGCACCAGGTCCGCGGCGATGGCGACCAGGCCGATCACGAACAGCACCATCCCGACCTTCGCCCACGGCGCCGCGCTGCGGCGGGGCGCCGGCTGCGGGCCGGTCCCGGGCCGGGAGGTGTGCGGGTCGGACGGGTCGGCGGCGTTCACGACCGCCCAGGGTAATCGGTGTGGCCGCGGAATCGGCGACCGTTACTCTGGACGGCCGTGGGTGGAGAGGGATCGGCCCCGGCGGGTGCGCCCGTTTCGTGCGATGTGAGAACAGGTGAGTACCGTGCCAAGCGGTCGAGTGAAGTGGTATGACGCGGACAAGGGCTTCGGCTTCGTGTCCCAGGAGAACGGCGACGACGTCCACGTGCGGGCGTCCGCCCTGCCGGCCGGGGTGCAGTCGCTGAAGTCCGGCCAGCGGGTCGAGTTCAGCGTGGCCGAGGGTCGGCGCGGGCCGCAGGCGATGCAGCTGTGGCTGGTCGAGGCGCCGCCGTCGGTGGCGGTCAACGTGGCCGCCGCGAACCGGCGCTCGCCCGACGAGCTGCACGGGCTGCTGGAGGACGTCATCAAGCTGATCGACGCCAAGATCCTCCCCGAGCTCAACCGCGGCCGCTATCCCGACCGGGCCACCGGCAAGCGCATCGGCGACGTCCTGCGGGCGATCGCGTCCGAGCTCGACCTCGGCAGCTGACCCGCACCCGCCCGGCCCGGGGCGGATCCCACCCGTGACGCGGGCGGGGTCCGCCCCGGTGGCGGTACGGGGCGGGGCGGGTCAAGCCGGGTCAGGCTGGTCAGTCAGGGTCGACCTGCAGCCGCCACAGCGACAGCGGCGCGTACTCCGGCACGTCCTGACCGGCGTCGTTCTGGCCGGCGACCAGTGTCAGCACCTGCAGGTCGACCTGGGCCAGCTGCTTGTCCGCCGGGGGCCGGATGACGTAGCTCAGGGTGTGGCCGTCGGTGTTCACCGGGCTGCGCTCGGAGGTGTTGGTGGTGGCGCTGTCGGTGTAGTTCCAGACCAGCACCCAGGGCTGCTCGGCGACCTCGCTGGGGATGTTGACCTGGACGAAATCGCCCTGGTTGAGCGCCAGCCGGGCGGTGGGGCCGTCGGTCTGGCTGCAGTCCGGAGCCGCTTCGGCGGTCAGCTCGCAGTACACCGTCGGGCCCACGTTGGTGGAGCTGCCGTTGCCGTACCAGGTGATGCTGGGCTCCGGCTTCTCACACCCGGCCAGGGCGAGGCCGGCCAGCAGCAGGCCGCCGGCGAGGAAGCCACGGCGGCGCCGCGCTCCGGTGGGGGTGGGTGTCGTCATCTGCGTCCGCTCTGCTCGGGGGTGGGGTCTGAGGATGTGGCGCGGGTCAGCCGTCACGCGGCCGGCGTGCGTCGCGGGGTCGGCGGCGGGGGGTCTTCCCGGGGTGGGTCGGCTGGGTCGGCATCGCACGCGTCGTCGGATCCCCGGCGGTGGTGTCGGCGGCGGGGCCGCGCCGGACGCGCCGGCGGGGGAAGCGCACCGTGGGGAACAGCGACCGTCCGGTGCGGGCGAGCCGGGTCTGCAGCAGCCCCAGCCCGACCAGCACCGCCGCGGTGCCGAAGCCGATCGTGTACACGAGGTCGTGGCCGAGGTCGAGCAGCCCGCCGATGAGCAGGCCCACCACGCCGCCGAACACCCAGCTCAACTGCAGCGAGGTCTCCGAGCGGCCGAACGCCGAGGCCCGGCTGACCTCCTCCATGTCGCGCTGGATGACCGAGTCCAGGCACACCTTCGCCAGCGACGACGCGGTGGAGCCGACGAAGCCGACGATGCTGGCCATCGCCAGACCCGGCATGATCGCGGCGAACACCACGGTGACGAGCGTGACGACGAGCCCGACGGTGGCGATCAGCTCGGGGGAGCGCAGCTTGAGCTTGGCGCCCAGGGCGTTGCCGACGAAGCCACCGGCGCCGGCGGCGGCACCGACCACGCCGAGCAGCATCAGCTTGTAGAAGCCCGTCTCGGCCGCGTACTCCTTCATCACCACGAAGGCGATGAACATGGCCAGGAAGCCGGTCTCGATGCGGATCGCGCTGTTGGCCCACAGCGTCACCCGGACGTCGGTGGTGAGCTGCGCCGGGGCGTTGCGGGTGGCCCGCGGCGTCAGGTGCACCGGCACCTCGCCCTCGGTCGACTCCACCCAGGCGGGGATCTGCAGGCACAGCCAGGCGCCGGCGAAGCCCAGCAGCGCGGTGAAGACCAGGGCGCCGGGGGAGCCGAAGAGCCACGTCAGACCGGCCGCCAGCGCCCCGGCGGCACCGCCGGCGATCAGCCCGAACACGGTCAGCCGGGAGTTCGTCGCCACCAGGGTGATCTCCGCGGGCAGCACCCGGGGCGTGAGCGAGGCCTTGAGCACGCCGAACGACTTGCTCAGCACCAGCGAGCCGAGGGCGCACGGGTAGAGCACCCAGCTCGCGTCGGCGCCGGAGAAGGTGAAGATCATCGGCACCGCGAGCAGTCCGCGGCCGGCCAGCGACAGGGCGAGCGCGAGCCGGCGTCCCGACTGCAGCCGGTCCAGGAACGGGCCGATCAGCGGGGCCACCAGAGCGAACGGGGCCACCGTGATGAGCAGGTACAGCAGCACCCGGCCCGGACCCTCCTCGGGCTTGACCAGGAACAGCGTGTTGGCCAGCGCGACGGCGAGGGCGGCGTCGCAGGCGTAGTTGGCCATCTGGGCGTAGGTGAGGTGCGCGAGCCCCGAACGGTCGGCGCCATCGGCGGTGGTCGCCCGGTGGAACATGTCGACGCCGCGCAGGGTCAGCTCGCGGCTGCGGGCGGCGGCGACCCGGGTGACGGTGATCTTGCGCAGCGGACGGCCGGAGCGGGTGCGCGGCCCGGGCACCCCGTCGGGGACGGCCTGCGCCGCG
>JBQGEH010000370.1:0-2379 GCA_052039515.1 Nakamurella sp.
CCGTGCAGGCCGACGACGGCCAGAGCACCACCGCGTCGTTCACCGACAGCACGAAGTTCGGCCCGGCCGGCCCGCCCGCCGAGGCCGGAGCCACCCCGACGCAGACCTCCGCGACGGACTTCACCACGGGCAAGCGGGTCGAGATCCGCGTGCTGGACGGCTCGATCGTGGACGCCCGGCTCGTCGAGGCACACGCCGACGGCACGCTGACCGCGCTCTCGGGCAGCTCCGGCACGGTGACCACCCGCGAGGGCCTCAAGGTCGCCGTCGACCTGTCGCAGGTCAGCAGCACCGCGGCCGTCGGCGACCAGGTGCACGTCCGGGGCACCGTCGACGCCGCCGGCACCACCATCACCGCGTCCTCGGTCGAGGTGCCGCCGACGAAGTGATGCCACGCCCGCGGTCGCCGGTACGCCGCCGGTGACCGCGCGCCCGGGGCGGACCCGCCACCCGACTACTGGTGTGTCCGTCCCGGGTGCCGGGCCGGCGGGGGACCCCCTTCCCCCGTCGGTCCGGTCCCCAGTCCATCTCGTGAAAGGTCCCTGATGACCGCGGATCTCGTGATCGCCGCCGTCGTGGTCGTCGCCGCCGTCACCGGCTGGCGACGCGGCGGTTCCCGGACGGCCGGGTGGCTCGCCGGACTGCTCGTAGGCGGTGTCGCAGGCCACCGGGTGGCCCCCTGGGTGATCGACCACCTTCCGGCCGTCCCGGTGTCCCGCGGGGTCGGGACGGTCGTCGTGGCGGTGCTCGCCGCGCTCCTCGGCGGTGCCCTCGGGGGTGCGGTCGGCGCCCGCTGCGGGACGGCCCTGCGCCGGTGGCACCTGGGTGTGCTCGACCGTGTCGTCGGCGCCGGCCTGCGGGCGGCGGTGGCGGTCGGTCTGTGCTGGGTCGCCGCCGCCGCGCTCACCGCCGCCGCACCCGGGACCGGATTGGCCACCGCGCTCCGGCACAGCACCGTGCTCTCCGGGGTGACCGGGACGCTGGGCACTCCGGCGTCGGTCGTCGACCGGCTTCCGGGGTTACTGGTCTGACAACCGGCCACCGGGAGGGTGTTTCGACCGCCCACCCCCGGGGTAGTTCACGGTCAGCTGTGACAGCAACGGCATCGGATCGTCCCCGGGAGCCGTCATGACCAGCACCCCGTCCCGTTCCGCCGCCCCCCGGTCGGCGCTGCGCACCGCAGCGCTCGTGGTGGGCGTGGTCTTCCTCCTCGTCGGCATCCTCGGCTTCGTTCCCGGGATCACCAGCGACTACGACACCCTCACCTTCGCCGGGCACGAGTCCGATGCGAAGCTGCTCGGGGTGTTCCAGGTGTCGATCCTGCACAACATCGTCCACCTGCTGTTCGGTGTGGTCGGCATCGCCATGTCCCGCACCGCGTCCGCCGCCCGCGCGTTCCTCATCGGCGGCGGTGTCGTCTATCTCGTGCTGTGGCTGTACGGCCTGATCATCGACCACGACAGTGGAGCCAACTTCGTGCCGGTGAACTCCGCCGACAACTGGCTGCACTTCGTCCTCGGCATCGGGATGATCGCGCTCGGACTGGTGCTGGGCCGCGACCGGACGAACGCCGCGCGCGTCCGCTGACCTCACCGGCGCCGGTCGTCCCGGCGCCACACCGTCGACCCCACGGCGGTCCGCGACGACCGTCCCGTGGGGGTGGTCGCGCGCACGCACGCAACCAGGTCCGTCCCGGACCCGAAGGAGCGACATGTTCTTCCACCGCCAGGAACTGCAGCACCAGGCCAAGCCCGACCGACCCGACGCCGTCTACGCGCGCAAGCTGCAGGAGGTGCTGGGCGGTCAGTACGGCGAGATCACCATCGCCATGCAGTACGGCTTCCAGGCCTGGAACGCCCACATCCCCGGGAAGTACCGGGATCTGCTGTTCGGGATCGGCGCGGAGGAGTTCGGTCACGTCGAGATGCTCGCCACGATGATCGCGCAGCTGCTGGAGAAGGCACCGGTCGGCGTCACCGACGACGCCGTCCAGTCCGACCCGGTGATCGCGGCCGTCGTCGGGGGCACCGACGTGCAGCACGCCATCGTCGCCGGTGCCGGGGCCCGTCCGGTGGACAGCATGGGCAACCCGTGGTCGGGCAGCTACATCACCGCCAGCGGCAACCTGCTCGCCGACTTCACGTCCAACGCCAACGGCGAGATGCAGGGACGGCTGCAGGCGGCCCGGCTCTACCACATGACCGACGACCACGGCGTGCGAGACCTGTTGGGATTCCTCATCGCCCGCGACACGATGCACCAGAACCAGTGGCTCGCCGCGATCCAGGACCTGCAGGAGAACGGCGTCGAGGAGTTCCCGGTGCCGGGGAAGTTCCCGCAGTCGAAGGAGGACTCCGACGTGCACTACCAGTACATCAA
>JBQGEH010000371.1:0-3460 GCA_052039515.1 Nakamurella sp.
GGGCCCGGCGCCAGCGCTTCGAGGCCGCGCTGTTCACCGACATGCCCGAGGCCGTCGAGGACGCCCGGCAGGCGTTCACCGCGCTGCTCGACCTCGCCGGTGCCCCGCTGAGCGCGACCCATCTGGCCGAACTCGAGGAGCGGTACGCCGCCGAGAAGGCGCCCCGACCGGTCACCCCGCCGGCTCCGGCGCCGCGTCCGGCCGCACCGTCCGCGCCGCCCCGGCCGGAGCGGCCGGTGGTCGCTGCGCCACCCGTACGCGAGCAGGTCCCGGAAGCGCCGGCGGCACCCGAACCGGAGGGGCCGGCGGTCGAGCTGCCGTGGCCGCGGCCGCGGACCCTGTACCTGCTCGGCTGGACCGGCCCCGAGACGCTGTCGGCGCGGACCCGGGAGCGGCTGGCCGAATGGGAGTCCGAGCTCGGGTTGACCGCCAGCCCCGGCGGGGTGCCCACGGTCGAGGGCCGGTTCGCCCTGTTCGTCGTCGCGGTGACCGAGAACCCCGGCTCCGACCGGCGTTTCGGCCTCCCGGTGCCCGACGGTGCGCACGTCATCCTGGTCACCACCCCGGCGAAGTCGGCGCCGCGTCCGTCCGCGCAGGTCGAGTCGCCGGCCCGGGTGATGGGCAGCTGGGTCGACGAGGCCGCCTACCCGCGACGCAAGTACTACGTCCTGGTCGGCCGGCACCACGCACCGCGGCGGACGCTCAAGGACGTCAACGCCGCGTTGCAGCCGCTCGGCGCCAAGGCCAGCTTCCTGCAGGCCTACATGACCGCCGACAAGGTGCAGGCGCTGCTGGACCTGTGGCCGAACGCGGAGTACGACGCCTGAGACGCACCCGCGTCACTGGTGGGCCAGGCTCGCCGTCAACAACGCCCGCATGGTCTCGAACTGGGCCGCGCGGGTCTCGTGGTCGTCGGCCGCCTCGATCTGCAGCAGCCAGAGCCGTCCGTAAGCGATGACGCTGCCGCTGACCTGTTCGACGCCGGTGTCCGGCAGCGTCTCCCGGCACAGGAACGCCGCGGGATTCCCGCCGACGTTGTCCGGGGGCCCGGAGCAGGCGTTGCGGGCGATGCGGAGCTCCCGCTCGAGGAATCGCGCTTCGACCGGGATGACGATCGCGCCGATCGACGCGCCGCGGTCGTTCTCGTAGAGGCACAGCAGGTCCTCCGGGAAGACCGTCACGGTCCAGTTCCCAGCCAGCCGGTCGCTGACCTCCGCGAGGGACAGCACACAGTCGGCGGCGCCGGTCAGGCTGCCCTCGACCGGGGTCGTCGCCCGTGACGCGGCGGGCGGCGGCTCGACGGCGGACGGGATGTCCGTCGGTCGCGTGGTCGTCGTGGTCGTGATCGTCACGTCGAGCCGGGTCGGCGTGGGCGCCGCCGTTCCGGCGACGGGGCCGGAGCAGGCGGCGACCGTCAGCAGCAGCGCAGCGAGAGCGGCGGCGACAGGGGTCGGAACGGGCATCATCGGCTCCGGTCGGCAACGACGACAGCTGGGGGATGATGCGGAGGAGAGAGTGTCCGAGGGGGGACTTGAACCCCCACGCCCTTGCGGGCACTAGCACCTCAAGCTAGCGCGTCTGCCATTCCGCCACCCGGACCGGTGTGCCGCGCACCTCGGTGCGGCGACTGGTCCACGATAGTCGGAAGGACGCGTGGAACCCAAATGCGCACGCCGGGGCGTTGTCGACCCGCACCGGGGGCGGCTCCGGCCCACCTCGGGTGGTAGGAACGACGGCATGACCGACGCCCGAGGAACCAGTCCGTCGCCCGCCGAGGACGAGGTCGTCCAGCTCTGCAGCGAGCTCATCCAGATCGACTCGGTGAACACCGGCGATCTCGCCACCATCGGGGACGGCGAGACCCGGGCGGCCCGCTACATCCAGCAGAAGCTCGAGGAGGTCGGCTACGAGACCTGGTTCCACGAGTCGGTTCCCGGCCGCGGCAGCGTCGGTTGCCGGCTCTCCGGTGCCGACCCGTCCCGGGGCGCCCTGCTCATCCACGGCCACGTCGACGTCGTGCCCGCCAATCCGGCCGAGTGGACCGTCGACCCGTTCTCCGGCGCCGTGCAGGACGGCTATGTGTGGGGCCGCGGCGCGGTCGACATGAAGGACATGGTCGCCATGACGCTGGCCGTGGCCCGGCACTTCAAGACCGCCGGCATCGTCCCGGCCCGCGACCTCATCTTCTCGTTCATGGCCGACGAGGAGGCCGGCGGCTACTACGGCGCCCGCTGGCTCGTCGAGCACCACCCGGAGCTCTTCGAGGGCGCCACCGAGGCGATCAGCGAGGTCGGCGGCTTCTCCATCACCGTCGACGAGACCCGCCGGGCGTACCTGGTCGCCGCGGCCGAGAAGGGCGTCGCCTGGGCCACTCTGCACGCCACCGGCACCGCCGGGCACGGCTCGATGGTCAACCCCGACAACGCGGTCACCCGGAGCGCCGCCGCCGTCGCCCGGCTCGGCGCTCACGAGTTCCCGCTCACCCGGACGAAGACCGTCGACGCGTTCCTCGAGTCGGTCACCGCGCTCACCGGCATGGAGTTCCCCGACGAGGACCTCGAGGGCTCCATCGCCAAGCTCGGCCCGGTCTCGCGCATCCTGCTCTCGACGCTGCGCAACACCGCGAACCCGACGATGCTGTCGGCCGGCTACAAGGCCAACGTCATCCCGTCCGAGGCGACGGCGTCGGTGGACTGCCGGATCCTGCCCGGCAGCGAGGACACCTTCCGCGAGCAGGTCGCCGAGATCGCCGGCGACGGCATCACGATCGACTGGGTGTGGCAGCCGCCGCTGGAGGTCCCGTTCGAGGGTGACCTGGTGGACGCGATGAAGGCCGCGCTGACCGCCGAGGACGAGCACGGCACCGCCATCCCGTACATGCTCTCCGGCGGCACCGACAACAAGGTGTTCGCCGACCTCGGCATCCAGGGCTACGGCTTCTCACCGCTCCGACTGCCCGCCGACCTCGACTTCTCGGCGCTCTTCCACGGCGTCGACGAGCGGGTACCGGTGGACGCGCTCACCTTCGGCGTCCGGGTGCTGGAGCGGCTGCTGCGCAGCTGCTGACGGGAACTCAGCCGGCCACCCAGCGCACCACCGCGGTGGACGCGGCGGCGAGCCCGACCACGACGAGGAACGGCCACCGCCGCCACACCGCGAAGCAGGCCACCGCGAGCCCCACCACCCGGGCGTCGAACCCGACCCGCTGCCCGGTGGCGAAGGTCTGCACCCCGATCAGCGCGGCCAGCAGCGCCACCGGCATCACCGCAGCCACCCGCTGCAGCCGCGGCTTCTGCAGCCACGCCGCGGGCAGCGACAACCCGGCGATCTTGAGCAGATAGCAACCCAGACAGCCGAACAGCACCCCGAGCCAGATCACGGGCGCGCCGGACGGTAGGCGGCAGCGACCGCGACGAGCGCCGCGATCAGCACCGGGACGCCCGGCGGCACCAGGGGTACG
>JBQGEH010000372.1:0-3298 GCA_052039515.1 Nakamurella sp.
CGCCCGGGCGCGCACCGCCCGCGCGGCCCGCAACTGGGTCGAGGGCATCCACGACGCCGCGCTCGTCGAGCGGGTGTGGGGCCACGACCTGCGGGTCGAGGGCATCGTCGTGGAGCCCATCGACGGCCTGGACCACCTGGCCGAGCGGCTCGACGAGTTCGGCCCCTCCCACCAGCGTCGGGTCGGGGTGCTGTGCGACCACCTGGTGCCCGGCTCCAAGGAGTCCCGCATCGCCGACGGCATCGCCCGCCGCCGCGACGCCGCCCACGTGCTCGTCACCGGTCACCCGTACATCGACATCTGGCAGGCCGTCCGGCCGGCCGCGGTGCGCATCCCCGCGTGGCCCGAGGTGCCCCGCGGCGAGGACTGGAAACACGGTGTGTGCGCCCGGCTGGGCATCTCCGACCCGTCGGTGATGTGGGGCCGGGTGAACGGCTCGGTGAAGACGTTCCGGGACGTGCAGACCCCGCTGATCACCGCCGTCGAACGGCTGATCGACTTCGTCACCGCCGTCCCCGAATGACCGATCCGGGCCTCGCGCGGAGTATTCGCGCTGGTCACGGACTGGTCTCGGTATCGGCGCGAGGGTGGTCGCGGCCCCGGACGGCGGTGTCGGCTCTGGCAGGATGAGGTCATGCCCGGTTGGATCTGGCTCAGTGCCGCCGTCGTCCTCTCGATCGCCGAGGCGCTCGGCGGGGAGTTCGTGCTGCTCATGCTGGGCGGCGGGGCGCTGATCACCGCGGGGACCGCGCTGTTCCTCCCGGACATCCTGTGGCTGCAGCTGCTGGTGTTCGCCATCTCGTCCGTCGCCCTGGTGATGGTCGCCCGACCGGCGCTGTTGAAGCGCTTCCACACCCAGGCCCAGATCAAGAGCGGCGTCGACGCGATCGTCGGCTCCAAGGCCACCGTCATCGCCACCGTCGACTCCCACGGCGGCCAGGTGAAGATCGGTGGGGAGATCTGGTCCGCCACCGGCGTCGACGGCCACCGGCCGCTGCCGCCGGGCACACCCGTCACGGTCGTCGAGGTCCGTGGCGCCACCGCCGTCGTCATCTGGGGCTGACCCTCCGGGCCAGGCCACGACGCGGCACTTTCTCTGGGGGTACCAGCAGTGGATCCACTCGCCATCATCGCCATCGTCGTCGCGGTCCTCGCCGTCGTCATCGTGCTGCGGTCGGTCAAGGTCATCCCGCAGGCGCAGGCCGCGGTCATCGAACGGCTCGGCCGCTACAACAAGACGAGTTCGGCCGGCTTGGTCTGGCTGATGCCGTTCTTCGACCGCATCCGGGCCCGGATCGACATGCGCGAGCAGGTCGTCTCCTTCCCGCCGCAGCCGGTGATCACCCAGGACAACCTGACCGTGTCCATCGACACCGTCGTGTACTTCCAGGTCAACGAACCCCGTGCCGCGGTCTACGAGATCGCCAACTACATCGTCGCGGTCGAGCAGCTGACCACCACGACGCTGCGCAACGTGGTCGGCGGCATGACGCTGGAGCAGACCCTGACCTCCCGCGACTCGATCAACGGGCAGCTCCGCGGGGTGCTCGACGAGGCCACCGGCAAGTGGGGCATCCGGGTCGCCCGGGTCGAGCTCAAGTCCATCGACCCGCCGCCCTCCATCCAGGACTCGATGGAGAAGCAGATGCGCGCCGACCGCGACAAGCGCGCCATCATCCTCACCGCCGAGGGCCAGCGCACCGCCGCGATCACCACCGCCGAGGGCCAGAAGCAGGCCGCGGTGCTGTCCGCCGAGGGCCAGAAGCAGGCGGCGATCCTGTCCGCCGAGGGTGAGCGGCAGTCGGCCATCCTGCGGGCCGAGGGCGACCGCGCCGCCCGCTACCTGCAGGCGCAGGGCCAGGCCAAGGCGATCGAGAAGGTCTTCACCGCCGTGAAGAACGGCAAGCCCACCCCCGAGCTGCTCGCCTACCAGTACCTCCAGACGCTGCCGCAGCTCGCGCAGGGCGACAGCAACAAAGTCTGGATGATCCCCAGCGGCTTCGACAAGGCGCTCGAGCAGTTCGCCAAGGCGTTCGGCGACAAGGGCGAGGACGGCGTCTTCCGCTACGAGCCGAGCGCGGTGGAGGAGAACACCACCCCGGCCGGGGCGATGGACGACGACGTCAAGGACTGGTTCGAGGGCGACTCCAGCGCCGACCTCGCCGAGATGGACCGGCAGCGCGCCGCCGAGGCCGCCGAGCAGGCCGCCGAGATGCTCGCCGCCGCCCAGCTCAGCCCCGCGTCGCCGGTGACCCTGCCGTCGCTGGCCCACGACAACCCCCGCGCCCAGCTCGGCGCCCGAGCCGACCGCGACGACGAGCCGCAGTCGGCGCCGCGGCAGGGACCCCCGCCCGGGTATCAGCAGGGGCCCCCGCCCGGGTACCAGCAGGGCCCGCCGCCCGGGTACCAGCAGGCACCCCCGCCGGGCTACCCGCAGCAGTCCGGTCAGCGGCCGTCCGGGCCGGAACAGGGCTGAATCGGTCGAGCGACCCACGTCACACACAGCGACGGGGTTACCGGCGAGTTGCCCTCCGGGGGCGGGCCTACAGTGTCCCCACTTCGTTCGAACGAGGGAGATGCCATGAGGGGCAAGCGTTTCGCGGCACTGACGATCGGACTCCTGATGGGGACGATGGCCGCCTGTTCGGCCGGGTCCACCACCACTCCCTCGACGTCGACGACGTCGGGATCGGCGGGCTCCTCGACGGCGGCGCCGGGCACCTCGTCCGGGGAATCGACCGGCGGGGACACCTCGGCCGCGACCACCGGCGGCTCGGCGACGCCCGGTGACGGGTCGCTGGCCATCGGCTTCGTCCTCGAGCCGACCAGTCTGGACTTCACCCAGACCGACGGCGCCCCCATCACCCAGGCGCTGCTGCTGAACGTCTACGAGACGCTGGTCAAGACCGACCAGGACGGCAAGATCGTCCCGCTGCTCGCCGAGAGCTACGACGTCTCCGACGACGGGCTGACCTACACGTTCCGGCTGCGTGTCGGGGTGACGTTCTCCAACGGTCAGCCGTTCACCGCCGAGGACGCGGTGTTCTCCATCGAGCGGGTCAAGACCGACTGGAAGCCGTCGGTGAAGGCCGGGATGGACGTGGTGGCCAGCGCCACCGCGACCTCGCCCACCGAGTTGACCGTGGTGCTGAGCCAGCCGTCCCGGTCGTGGCTGTTCAACATGACCACCCGGATCGGGGCGATGTTCTCCCGCACCGGCGTGGACGACCTGGCCAACACACCCATCGGCACCGGCCCCTACGTGCTCGAGTCCCGCACCAAGGGCGACTCCATCGTG
>JBQGEH010000373.1:0-4926 GCA_052039515.1 Nakamurella sp.
GGTGCGGACCAGCTTCGCGGCGGTGTCCAGCCCGGTCACCGGCGCGGACAGCCACACCTCGATCCGCTGCTGCTCGTACTCGGAGTCGGGCCGCTGCAGCATCTCGTCGTCGCCGACGTCACCGGACAGGAATCCCTTGGACAGCGGCGGGCGGCGGTACGGCGGGGTGTCCTCGGCGGTGATGAGGACGACCCGGCCCTCGCCGCCCGCCTCGCGGTAGGCCGCGGCGGCGGAGCGGCCGGCGGGGCCGCCGCCCACCACCACCAGGGCGGCGGACTCGGCGGTCGGTGTCGCGGCGGTGCCGGGATCGGTGGCATCCGTAGAGTCAACGGGAGTGGTCATGACCGACACCTTCCCGAAACGACCGACCGGCAAGCACCGACCGCGGACTCAGCGCAGGATGCCGGCCGACCGGGCGGCCCGCAGCCAGTCCGGGAACTCCGAGAGCAGCCGGCGGTACAGCTCGGCGTCGTCGATCCGGTCGATGTCGGTGACGGCGAAGAAACCGACGTTGTCGACCATCCGGCCGCCCATCTCGTCCAGCTTGGTCAGCACCCCGAAGTTGTTGCGGCCGATGCCCACGAACTGCCAGAACGCCGGCAGGTTGGACGCGCGCTGCATCAGCTTGGTGATCTCCCGCTTCTTGCTGAACCCGCCGTCGGTGAAGAACAGCACGAGCGTCGGCAGCCGCTGACCCTCGAGGGTGCCGATGATCTCGGTCATGATCGGGATCTCGTCGTTGTAGCCGCCGATGCGGCGGTAGTCGATCCCGCCGTGGACGCCGTCGATGTGGATGAACTCGGCCATCCAGCGCTCCAGGTCCTCCACCCGCAGGTCCGGCAGCCGGGCGAAATCGACGGCGTAGAGGTAGCACTCGAGCGAGCCGTCGTCGTCGAGCTGGGTGGCCACCGGCACCATCCGCTCGACCACCCGGTGCACGATGCCGGCCTGGTACTCGTCGTACATCGAGCCGGTCTTGTCCAGGACCAGCACGATCCGGGCCCGCTCCTGGGCGGCGCCCTTGGTCAGCAGGACCTTGTGCACCTCCCGCTTGCGCAGGTCCAGCTTCTGCCGCTTCTCCAGCGACAGCCGTTGCTCCCCCGGCACCGACCGTGGACCGTCGGCGGCGGGCTGGGCCGGGACCCCGACCGGGGTGGGCTCCGGCCATCCGCCGCCCGTCGCCGGCTGCGGGGGGACGCCGACCGGGGCCGGGGCGGGCCAGCCACCGCCGCCGCCGCCACCGCCGCCGGGCAGGGGCGCCTGGTACGGCGGTGGCGACAGCGGGTCCGGGGCCGGGGTGGGCCACTGGCCCGGGGCGGGCGGCACCACGCTGGTCGAGGGGGGCAACGACCCGGCGGTGGACCACGGGTCGGGCGCCGCCGGAGCGGGGGCGGCCGGCGGTGCGGACGGGGAGGGCGGCGGCGGGGCTGTCTGACCCGTCGGGGCCGGGCTGTCGTCGACGGACACCCCGTGCTCGCGGGCCAGCGCGGCCAGGCCCTGCGCCCAGCCCGCCGACACGTTGCGCAGCTTCCACGCACCGGCGCGGCGGTAGACCTCGACCAGGACCGCGGCCCGTTCCGTGGTCAGGCCCGCGGCGGGCGCGCGGTGGTCGTCGCCGGCACCCGTCACCGACACCCCGAGGCCGGCGATGGCCGCGAGCGAGCCGGCGACGGCGTCGTCCAGGGCCACCGCGACCGCCAGCGTCTCCACGGCCGCCGGCACTCCGGTCAGGTCCACCGTGATCCGGTCGCCGGCGGCCAGCCGGACCGCGCCCTCCGGTGAGGCCGGCTGGTTGAAGAACACGAAGTCGTCGTCGCTGCGGACCTTCCGGTCGGCGCCGAGCTGGAAGACCATCAGGTCCACCGTCCCCTGGCGGGCGCCGGAGACGGCGATGTCGAGGCTGGTCGCGGTCAGTGGCGCGTTGGCGCCACGCGTCAGATCTGGCATGTGACCACCATGACACGGCGCCCCCGCGGCGTCAGGCGGACGGTGGTCCGTGTCGATCCCGCCCGGGCTGGTCGTGGTACGCGGCGCGCCAGTCCGACGGTGACAGCCCGAACGCCGACCGGAACCGTCGGCTGAAGTGGCTGGCGTCGCCGAAACCGGCGCGCCGGGCGACGGCGCCGATGTCGGGACGTCCCGGGCCGGCCAGGAGATCACGGGCGCAGTGCAGGCGGCGGTCGACGATCCACCGGGCGGGTGGTTCCGCCCGCCCGGACCTCGCCCACACGTCGTACAGGTGACGCACCGAGACGGCGTGCGCCGCCGCGACCGTGGCGACGGTGAGGTCGCGGTCGGACAGGTGCGCCTCGATGTAGAGCGCCACCCGGGTGGCGAGGCTGTCGGCCATCGCGTCCCGGCCGAGGTCGCTGCGGGCCGCGGTGGTCAGCAGGGCCCGCACCAGGGCCACGGTCGCCTGCCCGGTCAGCGCCCGGTGTTCCGGGGCGAGCCGGGCGCCGGCGCGGTGCAGGCCGGCGACGTGGCCGCGGACCAGCTCGTACACGGGGCTGCGGGCCAGCGCCGGAGCCGCCGCCCGGACCAGGTCGACGGAGACACCGACCACGCCGTTGGCCAGCACCAGCACGTCGTGGTCGTGCTCGGTGCGGTGGGACAGGCGGTAGGCCCGCGTCATGTCCACGCAGTTCAACTGCCCGACCGGCAGGTCGACCCCGCTGCCGCCGGTGACCAGGTCGCCCCGGCCGCGGCGGCGCAGCCCGATGGCCAGGTGCTCCGGCGCCTCCCCGCGGACCTGCCGCTCGGTGCGGGCGATCTGCAGCGGGCTGCCCGCCGTCCGCAGCAGGGTGACGTCCGGGCCGAGGCTGAGGCGCTCGACCCGGTGGTGGACGGGATGGACGTCGACCCGGACCGTCCGGGGCGGCCGCTCCGCCCGGTACGCGGCGTGCAGGGCGTCGATCCGGTCCCGCGCGGGGACCGTGGCGGTGTCCAGCACGACGGTCACGCGGCGCCTCCCCGCACCGGCGGGCAGCGGCACCCGCCGACGGGTGCGCCGTCGACGACTGCCGTATCGGGGCTGTCCCACCCTGGCACACCCCGCCGCGGTGCCGGAAGGGGCCCACCCGGACCGCCGGGTCAGCGCGCGGTGGCGGCGACCGCCTCCCCGACCAGGTCCGCGACCGCGTCCGGGTGGGCCAGCATCACCAGGTGCGAGGAGTCCACCTCGCGGACGGTCATCCCGGCCCGGCGGTACCCGAACCGCTCGACCTCGGGGTTGATGGTCCGGTCGGCGGCGGCCACCAGTCCCCAGGACGGCCGTTGCTTCCAAGCCGCCGCCGTCGCCTTCTCGGCGAACGCGGCGCCGGCCAGCGGGCGTTGCGAGACCGCCAGCACCGCTGCCAGTCCCGGGTCGACACCGGCGGCGAACACCGCCGGGAACTGCGCGACGTCGACGTACACGTCGGTGCCGTCGGGTCCGCCGTCGACCGGGAACGGGCGGTAGACCAGCGCCTGCGCGAGGTCGCTGTCGGGGAAGCCGCCCTGCAGCTCGGCCAGGCTCTCCCCCTCCTCGAGCGCGTAGCCGGCGAGATACACCAGTCCGACCACGTTCTCGGCGGTACCGGCGACGGTGATCACCGCGCCGCCGTAGGAGTGCCCGACCAGCAGGACGGGTCCGTCGATCTGCCCGACCACGGAGGCGACGTACGCGGCGTCGCCGAGCAGGCTGCGGTTGGGCACCGCCGGCACGACCACCCGGTGGCCGCCGGCGAGCAGCCGACTCACCACCGGGGCGAAACTGGCGGCGTCGGCGAAGGCGCCATGGACGAGGACGACGGTGGGCGAGGTGGTCACGGGCTCTCCGGGATCGAGGGGACGGGTCGGGTCAGGCGTCGTGCAGGGCCGCCCGCAGGAACGCGCCGCCCTGGGCGGTGGCGGCCACCGCGGCGCGGGTGTCGCGCATGCTGTTGACCATCACGAAGTCGTGGATGGCGCCCAGGTAGCGCACGGCGGTGACCGGCACCCCGGCGCGGCGCAGCTGGGCGGCGTAGGCCTCGCCCTCGTCCCGCAGCACGTCCGCCTCGCCGGTGATCACCAGCGCCGGCGGCAGCCCGGCGAGCTGCTCGACCGTGGCCCGCAGCGGCGACGCGGTGATCTCCGCCCGCTGGGCGGGGTCGGTCGTGTACTGGTCCCAGAACCACTGCATCGCGTCCCGCCGCAGCCAGTACCCCTCGGCGAAGCGGTGGTAGGACGGCGTGTCGAAGGCGGCGTCGGTGACCGGGTAGTAGAGCAGCTGCGCGGCCAGCGCCGGCCCGCCGCGTTCCTTGGCGAGCAGGGTCACGGCGGCGGTCATGTTGCCACCCACCGAGTCTCCCGCCACGGCGATGCGGGTGGGATCCAGGTCGGGTCCGCCGCCGTCGGCGATCCAGCGCAGCACGGCGAAGACCTCCTCGATCGCCACCGGGTACCGCGCCTCGGGTGAGCGGCTGTACTCCGGGAACACCGTCGCCGCCCCCGCCGCGACCGTGAGTTCGCGGACCAGCCGGTCGTGCGTGTGGGCGTCGCCGAACACCCAGCCGGCGCCATGGGTGTACAGCACCACCGGCAGCGGACCGGTGCTGCCGGCCGGCCGGTAGACCTTCACCGGAACGGCACCGGACGGGCCACCGGGCACGGTCAGGTCGACGACATCGACCGCCGGAGCGGGGATGTCGCCGTCCTGGACGCCGTCGACGGTGCGCCGGCCCTCGTCGACCGGCAGGTCGAAGAGGAACGGTGGCGTGGCGGTGGCGTCGGCGAAGGCCTGGGCGGCGGGTTCGAGGACGGTCACGGGCTCTCCGGGATCGACGGGACGGGTCGGGACGGGTCAGGCGTCGTGCAGGGCCGCCCGCAGGAACGCGCCGCCCTGGGCGGTGGCGGCCACCGCGGCGCGGGTGTCGCGCATGCTGTTGACCATCACGAAGTCGTGGATGG
>JBQGEH010000374.1:0-1617 GCA_052039515.1 Nakamurella sp.
CACCACCCGACGGGTCGGGGCGTCGGCACCGGACCGGGCGGCCGACCTGAACGCGGCATTCGCCGATCCTGAGATCCGCGCCGTCCTCGCGACGATCGGTGGCGACGACCAGATCACGGTGGTGCCGCACCTCGACGCCGACGCCGTTCGCGCCGACCCGAAGCCGTTCCTGGGGTACAGCGACAACACCAACATCCTGTCGTGGCTGTGGACCCACGGGGTCGCCGGCTTCTACGGCGGCTCGACGCAGGTGCAGCTCGGACCGGGCCCCGCTGTCGACACCTGCCATGCCACGGCGCTGCGTGCCGCGCTGATCACCGGTGAGCTGCTGGAGGTGACCGACCCGGGCCGGTCGGAGGACTTCGGCAAGGACTGGGCCGACCCGGCGGCACTGACCGAGCACGGCGACCGCGAGCCGACCGAGCCATGGGTGTGGGCGGGTCCTGCCCGCTCGGTCACCGGGCCCACCTGGGGTGGGTGCATCGACGTCATCCCGTGGATCCTGACCGCGGGCCGCTTTCCCCAGGACCCGTCCGTGCTCGACGGTGCGGTCCTGATCCTGGAGAGCAGCGAGGAGCTGATCCCGGCGCACGAGTTCGGATACATCCTCCGCTCCCTCGGTGAGCGGGGGCTGCTCGAGGCCGTCGACGCCGTGATGGTCGCCCGCCCACCGGCATCCAGCTTCACCCGGATGCCGGACCCAGCGGGGCGCGCCGCCTACCGCCGGGCCCAGCGCGACACGGCCATCGACATCGTCGGTCGCTACAACGATGCCGCCGTCGTCTGCGTCGGAGTGCCGTTCGGTCACACCCGTCCCCAGTGGATCCTCCCCTACGGCGGCACGGTCACGGTCGACGGTGCGGGCCGGAAGGTCTGGGCCGACTACGGCTGAGCCGTCCGGCCCCGCCCCGCCCGGCCGCGCTGTCGCGGTGGCCACTTCGGGCTATGGCGAGGTCGCCGGGAACGGGTGGATGATGGCTGCTCGGCGTCGCCGAGGAGGTGCACACCATGCGTGATGTTCGTTGTCTGTTGCGTCGGCATCGCTGGGAGCGCCGACACAACCCCGAGGTCGAAGGGCCCAAGGGCGACTACCGGACGTGCGCCCGCTGCGGCGAGGACCAGGCCGGTTACGACCCGCCGCCGAAGAACATGTACCGGGGAGTCTGGGGATAGCCGTTCGTGGGCGCCCGTAGCCGCCCATCCCGAGTGATGCTGCCGGCACCGAGTCGCGCCGTGACCAGTCTGTCGTGGCTTCAGCGGGCCCGGCCGGGGATGGTGATGGTGCGGGCTCCGCACGTGCCGGACAGGATAGAGGCGAGCTTGCTGCGCTCGGCGGAGTCCATCGTCATCCGCCAGCGATACTTCACCTGCACCCAGTAGACCGCGTAGGTGCACCGGGACGAGGTCAGTGGGGGCAGCCACTGGGCGGGGTCACGGTCGCCCTTGGCGGAGTTGACCTCGCTGGTGACCGCGATCAGTGCGGGGCCCGACAGGTCGTTGGCGAAGTCGCGCCGCCGGGTGTCGGTCCACGCGCTGGCGCCCGAGCGCCAGGCCTCGGCCAGCGGGACCACGTGGTCGATGTCGATCTGCGAGGGGCTGGTGCGGGTCACGCCGTCG
>JBQGEH010000375.1:0-1636 GCA_052039515.1 Nakamurella sp.
CGCTGCCCTGCAGCGCAGTTTCGCCGCGGTCGCCGCCCACGGTCCGGACGAGGTCGCCCAGTACTTCTACAGCTACCTGTTCCTGCGCTACCCCGAGACCCGGGAGATGTTCCCGCCGGGCATGGCCCGGCAGCGTGATCGACTCGTCGGCGCCCTGGTCCGCATCGTCACCCAGGTCGACCAGCTCGACGAGTTGGTGCCCTATCTGCGGGACCTCGGTCGCGACCATCGCAAGTTCGGGGCGCTCTCGGCCCACTACCCGGCGGTCGGTGAGGCGCTGCTGGCCGCGCTCGCGCACTTCAGCGGCCCGAACTGGACCCCCGAGCTGGCCGCCCAGTGGTCCGCGGCGTACGGCCTGGTCGCGGCGACCATGAGCGGTGCCGCCGAGGAGGTGGCCGCGGACGAGCCGGCCTGGTGGGACGCCGAGGTGCTGGAGGTCGACCGGCGCACGTTCGACATCGCCGTGCTGCGAGTGCGCACCGACCAGCCGATCCCCTACCTCGCCGGCCAGTCGGTGTCGGTGGAACCGACCGAACGGCGCCCGCGGGAATGGCGCTTCTACACCCCGGCGGTCGCCCCGGGGGGCCTGGAGATCGAGCTGCACGCCCGGCTGCTGCCCGGCGGGCCGGTGTCCACGGCACTGGTCCGGTCGGTCGACAAGGGCGATGCCCTGCGCATCGGGCCGCCGTTCGGGCGGATGGTGCTCGACCCCGCCGACCGTCGGCCCGTCGTGATGATCGCGGGCAGTACCGGCCTGGCGCCGATGAAGGCGTTCATCGACCAGCTCGGGCGGTGGGCGGCCGAGTCCGCGGACCGTTCGCGGCCGGTCGAGCTGTTCTTCGGCGCCCGCAGCCGCCGCGAGGACTACGACGCGGCCGATCTGGCCGCCCTGGCCGACCGGTACGACTGGCTCACCGTGACCACCGTCATCAGCGACGACATCCGCTGGACCGGACCCCGCGGCCTGGTCGGGGAGGTCGCGGTGGCGCAGGCGCGCGACTGGCCGGCCCACGAGGTGTTCGTCTGCGGATCGCCGGAGATGGTCGTGGCCACCCGGGATCTGCTCGCCGCCGCCGGCGCGCCGCCGGAGCAGGTGCACAGCGAAGAGTTCGGACAGGCCTGATGCCGGGCCACATCCAGTTCCATCAGGTCGGGGATCCAGCGGAAGGCTTGCGATGACGAGTGCCACTCACCCGGACGGCGCGCCCGGAACCGGCGCACCGATCACCGGTCGGGACATCCACACGGTGACGTTCGCGGGTGCCAAGGGCCGCAACCAGGGGTACGAAACCGGAGAGGTCGACGCCTTCCTCGAGCGTTGCGCCGACGGCGTCGACCGTCTGCACGCCGACCTGGCGGCGGCTCGGGCCGAGATCGCCCAGCTCCGCGACAAGATCGACCGGGACAGCCGCAGCACCGAGGTCGAGCAGGCCATCAGCGTGCGCACCACCGCGCAGCAGACCGCGGACCAGACGGTCGCGGAGGCCGACGACTACAGCCGCCGTGTGATGGCCGAGGCGCAGAGCACCTACGAGGACGCCCGCCGCAACGCCGCCGTCCTGGAGCAGGAGGCGGAGGAGAAGGCCCGCGCCGTCTACGACGAGGCCCTGCAGCGGGCGGTCAGCATCAGCCGCGA